>JBGPGZ010000271.1:0-6046 GCA_041484175.1 Cyclobacteriaceae bacterium
AATTGAAAATTTCGAAATACGTCAATTCAAATTTTCTGCAAAAAAAGACAAAATTCCACAGGCGACCGTTGACTTGGATATCACCATCAAAAGATATGCGTCCGTTTCAGGAAAGCGCTTGTTCCTGACGCCGAACCTGATGAACCGGTCTACCTACATACCCAGAAAAGTCGAAAATCGGACCTCTGAAGTAATTCAATCCAGAGACTTTATGGATTCCGATACAATTCAAATTCACATACCTGAAGATGCTTATCCTGAATTCCTGCCCGAGCCGATCCATTATAAAACGCGCTTTGGTGAATATGAGACCAACGTGAAAGTGGAGCAAGGACTCGTTGTGTATGTTAGAAAACTGAAGATGAATAAAGGGAGATTCCCAACAGATTCCTACAACGAATTAATCGAGTTCTACAAAAACATCAACAAGGCGGATAACATCAAGCTGGTGTTTTTGAACAAGACGTAAATTGTCTTAGCCAATCGGAGCATTGTCCTCTTTGGCCATCACGTTGTAAACGATCCTGTCCATCCATCCCGGAAACCACTTATTCAGGAACACCGTGAGTTTCCCTTGCGTTGTGAGGATGATTATTTTTTTCCGCTTCACGGTGGCCTGGTAAATACGCCGCGCACATTCCAACGCACTCATCATCGCAGCTTCATCGCGGGGCGATTCCCCTTGCGAGGAACCATCCTTGATCAGCGATTTTTTGCGGATGTTGGAAGAGGTGAATCCCGGACACACGGTAAGGACATGAACTCCCTTTTTGAGCATTTCTGTTCTGAGAACTTCCAGAAAACCGTTGAGCGCAAATTTGGAAGCGGAATACCCGGTCCGTCCCGGAAGCCCGCGATAGCCCGCAATCGAAGAAATGCCAATGATGGTTCCTTTGGTTTTTAAGATTTCGGGCAGACAATACCGGGTCGCATACAGCGCACCGAAAAAGTTAATATCCATTACTTTTTTCACGACCCTCAAATCCACCTCCTCAAATAAAGCACGCATGGAAATACCTGCATTGTTGATTAAAACATCAATCTTGCCATAAAGCCGGAGGATTTCCTCCACCATTCGTTGATTGTCTTCTTCGACACTGACGTCGGCCTGAAGGCCGGAAACGGCAACCCCCTTTTGTTGAAGTTCTGTTACCGCCCCATCCAGGTCTTGCCGGTTTCTGCCGGTAATAAGGATCTTCGAACCATGTTTTCCAAATTCTTCTGCCAGTGCCTTACCGATCC
This sequence comes from Cyclobacteriaceae bacterium, assembly GCA_041484175.1. Classification (GTDB taxonomy): domain Bacteria; phylum Bacteroidota; class Bacteroidia; order Cytophagales; family Cyclobacteriaceae; genus ELB16-189. The sequence continues at coordinate 1,243 of JBGPGZ010000271.1, forward strand.
CGGAGGAACCTCCGGTGATGACGACTACTTTATCCTTCATATGATTTGATTATCAAAACTAATCAATTATGGGAAAGAGAGAGGAGGTAATGAAACGGGATCGGGAAGAACGGTCGTGGCACACAACCGGGGACGTCGTGGTATCTAGGCGAGTAGCTGTTCTATATCTGATCGTGAAAGCGATTTTATAATGCTTTCTTCAGTGCTGATTAAACTTTCCGAAAGTCTCAGCTTGTGCTTTTGCAGCGTGAGTATCTTTTCTTCTACCGTGTTACGGGTAATGAACTTGTAGGTGAACACTTTCCTTTTTTGACCGATGCGGTGCGCTCGATCGATCGCTTGTGCCTCCACCGCCGGATTCCACCACGGATCAAGAATGAAGACATAATCAGCTTCTGTCAGGTTGAGGCCAAGGCCACCGGCTTTAATCGAAATCAGGAAAACTTTCAGCTCGGGGTCATTATTGAATTTCTCCACCTGATCTTTGCGGTCATTGGTGGAGCCATCGAGGTAGGCAAAATCAATTTTCTTTGATTTCAGGAACCCCTTTACGATTTCCAAATGCTTGACAAATTGACTGAAGATCAAAAGTTTGTGACCCTCCAGAATCGCATTTTCCAGCATGTACGAGATATCTTCCAATTTTCCGGATTCGCCCGTATAGGTCGCATCGATCATCCTGGGGTGATTCGAAAGCTGGCGCAGCTTGGTAAGACCCTCCAGGATCGTAAAACGACTGTTGTTGATCCCCTCCTTATCAATCAGATCAAGGATTTTGTGACGATAGTAAGATTTGGCCTCTTCATATTTCTCTTCCTGCTCCGGACTCATGTTGGTGTAGTGGATGTTCTCCACCTTTTCGGGCAACTCGGTCGCTACTTGCGATTTTAATCTCCTCAGGACAAAAGGCCGGATGATAGAATTCAATTTTTTTGTTTTAGCCTCATCATGTCTTTTTTCAATGGGCATCTGGTATTCATTTTTGAAAAAAGTCTGGCCTCCCAGCAATCCGGGATTGATGAATGTCATTTGGGACCAGAGGTCCATCGTTGTGTTCTCTAAGGGGGTACCGGTCAAGGTAAGTTTATACCGCGATTTCAATTGCATAACGGCTTTCGCAATATTGGATGTGGGGTTCTTGATCACCTGCGATTCGTCCAGGATGATGTAATTGAAATAGAAGTTTTTCAGAAGCTCCACGTCCAACCGCGTAATTCCATAGGAAGTAAGTACCACGTCGAATTTGCCAAACCGCGAGATATCCTTGTTTCGCTGTGTGCCCGTATAGGTGAGGATCTTAAGATGAGGTGTGAACTTGGCGGCCTCCATCTCCCAGTTGTAAATAAGGGAAGTAGGCATGACCAGCAGGGTGGTGCCGGTGCCCCCCTTCTCTTTTTCCGATTGTAGCAAAGCAAGGGTTTGCACGGTTTTTCCTAATCCCATGTCATCCGCCAGGCAGCCTCCCAAATGGAATTCATTCAGAAAGCGGAGCCAGTTATAGCCGGCTTTTTGATAGGGTCGAAGTTTGCCATTGAATTCGGCGGGCAATCCATAATCTTTGATGCCCGTGAAAGACTCCAGATGGCGAAGCTTATCGCTCATGTGGACTCTTGCCAGGTTTCCTTCCTGCAGCTCCTTTAGCAAATTGAGGTGATATTTCTTGAGGACCGGTTTTTCATTTTCGCCGTGGGTTTCGCTCATGGCAAACAAATCCCCGTATTTGATCAGCCATGCTTCGGGGATAATCGCGATTTCTCCATTTGGCAGTTTGAACTCCACTTTCTTTTTCATGATCAGTTTGCGGAGTTCCTTGAACGAAATTTCGTATTCGCCGAACCGAATCCTGGCATGGATATCAAACCAGTCAATATTCTCCTTCACTTCGAGTTCGATCACCGCCTTCCCCACAAAGTATTTTTTATCGCGGTTTTCAGGCTGGCTTACTTCAAAGCCGAGGTTAAGCAGATTAACGCGGTTCTCATTGAGCCATGAGAATGCATGTGCCTTATCGACAGCGGTACGAAATCCCTTGAGGGGCAAGCCAAGTTTGACCAACGTCTGGCCAAATTTCTTCTCTGCCTCAATGTTTCGTCTTACACGATGGAAGATATATTCGTTTTCCTTTTTTTCCAGCGTCACACCGACTGGGCCCAACGCATCTCCGCGGAACCGGTGTTTGCCGTACTTGAAGGAAAGATCAAATACAATTTTGCCTGCCTCATCATCAGGATGGCTTTGAGCTTCCGCATCTTCAAAGAGCGCGGGAACATTTTTTGCATTCGCCGGAGGCAATTCGGATATAGAGAGCAATGGGTGAGGTTCGTAATTACTCTTGTTTATTTCAAAACCCTGCACCTCGATGTCGTCAAAGGAGGCAATCAGGGGTGCAACAAAACGATTATAATAGGTCTCCTCCAGGTTTTTCGGGATAACCACAAACTTTTTGCTCAGAAAGGGCAGCAGTTTTTTTCCGTCGACCGGTTTGTCAAAGCCGTAGAGTTTACCGTTGACCACCATCCAGGCGGGATTCTTACAAACGAGGTACGCCAGCGGGCTGGGGGTATCGACCCTTTTTCCCTGGTAGGTAATGGTCGGATAGTAATTGGTATTCTCGTCGCTGCGCATAAAGTGAAACTGAATGCTTGCGCGATGCTCCAACACCTCCAGGCGTCTCCAGGTCGGTTCGCCATCGTTGCCCATTTCGAAAAGCATTTTACCCCTCATCTTTTCCAGCACCACGGCCCTGCGTTTTTCCATGTAGGCTTCGATCTGCTCCTGGATCAATTCATCCCCTTTGTCCTTCTTGAATACCTTGCTGAAGAACTCATCCGGCTTCATCAATTTTTTTGAAAAATTTTTGAGCACCGCATCCTGGTTCATGCTATCCATGAGTTCGATGAGTTCAAAGTCGCGGTTATCAAGACCCTTGACAAATTCGCGCGCGTTCTTGGTGGAAATATTTTGATGCTGATAAGTCAGCTTTCCCTTTTCATCGAGGTGAACGATAAACGATTCGAAAATATAGCCCAGGTACTCGTGTTGATACAGCGAGTAAATGATCTGAAAAGGCTGTGCGGCCGAAACCTTCATGACTTAATACCGGGTCTATTAGATGGTGCCAACGTATCCCGAAGCGATCAAAAGAGGCGCAAACGAGCCAATTTATCGACAATTCGGAATAAGCCGAATGGCAAAATAGACATTTTAACCCGGATTAATTATGCAATTTTGAATTAGAACATACATGGTCATTACGTAGTTCGATCGGTGGCCTGCAGGCAGGTAATTTCGCGCAGACCCTGAACGCCCGCAAATACGGGTCGATCAGGACAAAACTCCCTTCAGAGTTGGTCGGGTGCATAGAATTTGGAAGCGCGGGAGGCCGGATATACAGAAACCAGAAAAGTGATTAGAACGATTACGCCGGATGTTGAAACAAAATCGATCCATTTCATTTTCACCGGATAGTTGGGCACCACGGCATTTTCCATGCCCATGCTGACCAATCCGAAACGATGTTGCATCCAGCAGATCAAACCTCCGAAGGCAAGTCCCGCTACGGCTCCGATGAACGCGATGAGCGCACCTTCGGTGAGAAATATTTTACGGATGAGGTGTTGACCCGCTCCGATGGCGGAGAGGATCGAAATGTCCTTTTTTTTGTCAATAGCGAGCATCATGAGGGAAAAGAAAATATTGATCGACCCCACGGTAATCAACAAAGAGAGGGAGAGAAACGTGAAAAGCTTTTCCATTTTCAGGAGTCGGTACAAATCTTTGTGTTGTTCTGCATTGGTAAGCACTGTAAAGGAATCCCCCAGTGTTTTTCTGATATGCTCCTGAACGGCAAGCACATCGGCTCCAGCTGCTGTTTTCACTTCCAATGCTGTTCTTTTTTTGCCATAATCCAGTAACCGCTGTACGAAATCCAGGGGTAGGAAGATGTAATTTTCGTCGTAGTTCTTTTCAATCGAGAAAACGGCTCCGGGCTTGATTCCTTGATGGGAATATAGTTGAGAGGGGTCCAGTGAAGAGGAGACTGTTGCGTTCTTAATATAGTATACCTGGAGAAGGTTAAAATCATCTTCGAGGGCGATCGACAAGGTATATTTCACACCACGACCCACGATTGCATATAATATCCCGTTCTCTTTCAATCTCAGTTTTCCCTCATCCAGATGATCATCCAGCCGGTGTTGATCGATAAAATTGTCGCTCATGCCTTTCATGGTTACCACCATGTCGGCATCGCGATAACGCACCAAAGCATAGTCCTCAATCACCTCGGAAACGATTTCTACTCCCGGGATCGATTTGATTTTCAGGATCATGGGATCGTTTATTTCAAATGATTTTCCCCTGGCAGCTTCAATTTTTAATTCCGGATCGAAAGAACTGTAAAGCGAACGCAGCAAATCCTCGAGGCCGTTGAACACCGACAAAACGATGATCAGCGCCGCCGTGGCAAAGGCAACCCCGGCCATGGAGAGAATTGAAATGACATTGATAAAATTTTTCTTTCGCTTGGAAAGAAAATAACGTCTGGCAATGAAGAGGGAAAGGTTCAACAGGAGTTACTTAAGTGTTCATGATTTACTCTTCTTCATCCTGTTGAGCAGCCGGTGGTGGAATTTTGAGGCTGTCGATCAGGGCGTCCATCTTAATAGCCTTTTCCTCTATCTCATCAATAAAAAATACAAGTTGAGGTATGATTCTCACTTGCTTTCGGATTGTATCGCCGAGGGCTTTGCGGATTTCTTTTTTGCGCAAATTAATTCGATCCAGGACTGCTGGTTTGTCCTTG
>JBGPGZ010000272.1:0-6036 GCA_041484175.1 Cyclobacteriaceae bacterium
ACGCTGAAGAGCCTGAAGGATGATGAAATGCTGGTGTTTAATATCAAGCTGACCCGGTGTGAAGGTTGCGGAATACCATCGTCCCTTGAACTCTCTGTCAAAAACGCGGTGCTCAACGACTTTAGCACGGGTAAACTTACCAAGGAGGCCGCGCTGGCAAAGATCAATTCAAAGAAAGGCCCAAATCAATAAGCAAGTAGGCGGCAATAGGCAGTAGGCAAATGGCAGTTGGCAATGTGCAGTAGGCAACCATTTGACCAATGACCAATTACCAATCATTGTTTGTCAACTGATGATTGTCAATCGTCTACTGATCCACTTGCCTATTGCCCCTTGCCTACTGATGACTATAGACTGCCATTGTCAATTGCCTATTGCCAACTGTCAACTGTAACTAAACGCCAGTATAGTTAAATGGAGTAATTTCTTTAAGCCTTTTCTTTAGCTCCGGCTTTATTGCCAAACCGTCTATAAAGGCAGCAATATCTGCCTCCAGGATCTTCTCATTCTTTCTGGTAAGCGCTTTGAGCGCCTCGAATGGATTTGGATAGCCTTCCTTACGCAGCACTGTTTGAATCGCCTCTGCGACGACAACCCAATTGTTTTCAAGGTCCTGACGAATGGCTGGCTCGTTCAGTTCCAGTTTATCCATGCCCCGTTCAAGCGATTTCAAGGCATGGTACGTGTGGGCAAAAGGGACTCCGATGTTTCTCAGTACCGTTGAATCGGTAAGGTCTCGCTGGAGACGGGAGATGGGAAGCTTGGCAGATAGGTGCTCAAACAAGGCGTTGGCAATTCCCAGATTACCTTCTGCATTTTCAAAATCAATCGGATTCACTTTGTGAGGCATCGCCGATGAACCCACTTCGCCTTCATTGATTTTCTGCTTGAAGTAATTCATGGCTACGTATTGCCAGACATCGCGGCTGTAGTCAATCAAAATGGTATTGATCCGCTTGACATTGTCAAACAAGGCAGCCATGTTATCGTAATGCTCAATTTGCGTCGTTGGATGACTCCGGGTTAATCCCAGGTACTTCGAAACAAAATTGTTGCCAAATGCCACCCATTTGATTTCGGGATAGGCCACCTGGTGAGCGTTAAAATTGCCCGTGGCCCCTCCAAATTTTGCTGCATGGGGAATCGTTTTTAGAAGTTCCAGCTGTTTTTTTATCCGTTCTGAAAACACCTGAATCTCTTTTCCCAGGCGGGTAGGGGATGCCGGCTGCCCGTGCGTACGCGCCAGCATGGGCACCGAGCCCCAGGTCTTTGCGTCCCTTTCCAGTTTTGACAGGAGCGAATGAATTTGAGGAAGAAAAACCGTGGTCAAAAACTCCTTTAGCAACAGCGGGGTCGCCGTATTGTTGATATCTTGTGAAGTGAGACCAAAATGAATGAATTCCTTGAAAGCCGAAAGCCCTGCCTTATCAAATTCCTTTTTCAAATAGTACTCTACGGCCTTTACATCATGATTGATTTTTTTTTCAATCTCCTTAATTTCGATCGCCGCTGCTTCGTTAAAATTCTGGTATAAAGATCTCAGCGATCCTATTTTGTCTTTTGGCGCCGCGGCCAGTTCGGGCAATGGAAATTCGGACAGAGCAATAAAATACTCTACTTCAACAAGGACGCGATATCGAATCAAGCCGTATTCTGAAAAGTAGGGGATCAGCGGTTGGGTGGTGCTAAAATATCTACCGTCAATCGGAGAGATGGCAGTGAGGGAATTCAGTTGCACAATCGGGTCATTAAAGCGCTAAAATAGTCAATTTAACCTTTCTTCAGGGGCATCGTTTATAATTCGTTGTCTCGTTTTTACGGATTCCTTTCTTAGTTTTGGCCTTTTATGAGAATATTTTACCTGGTAAAATTATTTTTTATTGTCTTTGCCGGGTTGCCATTGTGGATTTTTGCCCAGAACAAACCCGGTATGGAACTGTTTATCAAAAAGGCTACCGGGGTTATCAAGCTGGACGGCAAACTGGATGAAGCGGATTGGGGAAATGCGATCGTGGCGGGCGATTTTTTTCTCAATTATCCGGTTGACTCGCTTCCGCCGGCATTTAAAACCGAGGCAAGGCTTACTTTCGATGAGCATTTTCTGTATGTCTCTTTTGTCTGTTACGACAACAGCGTGCCTTCCGTGGTTCAGTCCTTGCGCAGGGACTTTGATTTCCTTCTCAACGACAATGTGGGCATCTGCATTGATCCGTACAATGACTTTACAAACGGGTTCTATTTTACCACAACGCCCTATGGCGTTCAGTTGGAGGGTACCATCGCCGGAGGCGGAGCATACCCCGAAAATTACAACAGCAGTTGGGATAATAAATGGTATTCGCATGTGAAACGGCACGAGGATCGTTGGATTGCGGAACTTGCCATTCCATTTAAATCCTTTCGCTATAACAGCCAGGTGGATCATTGGAACATTTCACTCGTGCGAAACGATCTAAAGCGCAACCAAGTGTCGGGGTGGATTGCAGCCCCCATCCAATTTATTCCTGCTTCTTTCGCTTATTCCGGCAAACTGGTTTGGGCGGACCCACCGCCAAAAGCGGGTACCAATGTTTCCGTAATTCCATATTTGATTACCTCCACTTCGAGTGACCCCGAGAATAAACAGCCTTCTTCCAATAGCGTCAACGCAGGGTTTGATGCGAAAGTCGGCCTGACTCCTGCTCTGAACCTGGACGTAACCGTCAATCCCGACTTCTCCAATGTGGAAGTCGACCGGCAAGTGATCAATCTCACGCGCTTTGAGTTCCAATATCCGGAGCGAAGACAATTTTTTTTAGAAAACAGCGACCTTTTTTCCGCCCCCGGTTTCACCTCCCTGACACAACCTTTCTTTTCGCGCCGAATCGGACTGGTTAGCGATTCTTCGGGCAATCTGGCCAGGGTTCCGATCCTTTATGGGGCCAGGGTCAGCGGTAAACTGGGATCTCAATGGCGTGTCGGATTCATGAATTTGCAAACCAAAAAGAAAGAATCCCTTGGTTTGCCTGAACAAAACTATTCGGTCGGGGTCATTCAAAGACAAATTCTTTCGAGATCAAATGTTGACATTGTCTTTGTCAACAAGCAATCCCTTGGCTTGAGCAATTATGACTCAACAAAATACCTGCACGAAAGCCTGATCAAGCGGGTTTGGGATGGCAAGGATACCGTGACAAGACTCCATTACTATAACCGGGTGCTGGGTGCTGATTTCAACCTGATCACCAAAAGCAACCGCTGGGGCGGAAAAGCATATTATCAGCATTCGTTTGACGATTTTTCGAAAGGCCATGCTTTTTCTCATGGCGCTTATTTATCCTATACCAGTCGCAACCTTAGTGTGGTTGGCGGATACGTCAGTCTGGGAAAGAACTTTAATGCGGAAGCTGGCTTTGTGCCAAGCATGGCGGTGTATCCGGGCAATTACGGAGGCCTTCTTATGACGAACGTAAAACTCTACCCAACGTCAAAATCGATTGTCTGGATGAGTCCGGGAATAGAAGTTGATTATACGATGCTGCCAGATGGGACCCTGACTGATAGAAGCTTTATTGCTAATTATGCGGTCAATTTTAGGAATACGTCTCAGGTTAGTGCGATCGCCAAAAATGTGTTTCAAAAACTGCCTTCCGATTTTAACGTGCTTGACCCACGAGGGGATTCTATCTTGCTCAAAGGACAAGAATTTTCCTGGCTAGAGTATAACATCAAATTCACCTCAAACACGAGAAAAACTTTCACGTATTCGCTGAGTGGCACAGGCGGAGGATTTTACAACGGCAAGCGGGCGGGTATCGGCGGAACAATGTCGTACCGGATCCAGCCATTTGGCAGCGCTTCGGTCACATTTGATTATAACGATATCAGGCTACCCGAAACTTATGGCCAGGCCAAATTTCTATTGATAAGCCCGCGTCTCGATTTTACTTTCACCGACAAGTTATTCCTCACCACTTTTATCCAATACAACAACCGTTACGATAATGTGAATCTCAATGCCCGTTTTCAATGGCGGTTCAAACCCGCTTCTGATTTCTTTATTGTCTATACTGAAAATTATTTTCCCGAACACCTGAAAACAAAGAACCGGGCGCTCGTATTGAAAATGACATATTGGTTCAATTTGTAGTGATTCTCCATGAAGGGTTGCCAGTTTATCCGTAAATTTGCGCCAGATAGTCTCAGGCATGTGCCTGGTCTCGTAAGTCCGGTAAATCATTAAAAATCTCAATTTTCGATGGCATTTGGATTGTTTAAGAAGAGCGATAAGAAGGAGGAGGCCCACAGCGGTCCAAAATACTACGACCTGAAAGTGAAGGATATCGTCCATGAGACAAAGGATGCCATATCCCTCGTCTTTGAGCAACCTTCGGGCAACAAAATCAACTATAAGTCGGGACAATTCTTAACACTGCTTGCCAGCGTGCAGGGCAAGGAAGTCCGAAGGGCCTATTCACTTTGCTCGTCGCCGTTTGTCGATGAAGACTTAGCCGTGTCAGTCAAGCGGGTTGAAAATGGACTGATGTCGAACTGGATTCCCGACAACTTAAGGCCGGGTCAGACGATGAAAGTGATGGAACCAATGGGCCAGTTCACGACGGAGTACGACAAGGACCAAAAGCGGCACCTCGTCATGTTTGCCGGCGGATCGGGCATCACACCGTTGCTGTCAATCATCAAGAGCATCCTTATCCAGGAACCGGAAAGCATTTGTTCGCTCATTTACTGCAATCGCGATGTGGATAGTATCATTTTCAAGACACAGCTCGATCGGCTGGAGATCGACTATGAAGGAAGATTGCATGTAATTCATGTGCTAGACAACGCTCCGATGAACTGGCAGGGTTATTCCGGACTGCTGAACCATGAAATGCTAAAGCGACTTTTTGAACGCATACCCAATTGGGGCAATGAGAAGACCACTTATCTAATGTGCGGACCGGAGGGGATGATGAAAAACGTGGATTCGCTGCTGGCGCTTCAAAATATTTCGAAGGATAAGATCTTTAAGGAGAGTTTTGTGGCAGGCGTGCTTGATAAAGAGAAAAAAGGAGATGAATCCACATCGAAGAGCCCCAATACAGCCCACGAAGTGACCATACGATATGACGGGCAGGAATACAAAATAAAGGTGCAACCGAATATGTCGATCCTGGAAACAGCGCTGGACCAGGGAATCGACTTGCCCTACAGTTGTCAAAGCGGATTGTGCACGGCTTGTCGAGGAAAAGCGCTCTCAGGTAAAGTGAAACTGGATGAGGAAGAGGGCCTCTCGCAATCAGAACGAGACGAAGGCTATGTACTCACGTGCGTCGGTCATCCCCTGACCGATGACGTGGTGATTGAGATCGGCTAAAAACGAAAACCCCCGCCAGGGCAGGAGTTTTTTTGCTGCGTTGGGAATTATTTTTTTGCTCCATCCCCCGGTACGGCCGGGGGCGTAACGGTAAATCCTTGCTGCTTGAAAAAATCATTCTCGTCATAAAATGTTCGCGCCACCTCAATTTTTCCGTCATTTACCTTTGCCACCACATTGATCGCGAACGATACATTCGGACTGCCATTCTTGTATTGGATTGACCAGGTGCCCCAGTCAGAGACCCAATCACCCGGAAATTTATGATCCGGAGGAAGGGTGAAGGCAATGATCGCTGCCCGATCATAGGTCAGGGAGGAGAATTCAGTCCTCCAGCTCTTCTTCCAGAAGTCCACCTCCTGCTGCCGGTTGATCGAATCGTTTAATCCGGGGCCATAGATCATACACTTTTCAGCCAGGAATCCTTCCAGACTGGCGGTGTCGCCTTTTGCAGCAGCATCATTGAATTTCATAACAACTTCTTTGTTTTGATTGCCCACCGTGTCAGCGGGGGCGGCCGGCGTCAAGCAAGAGGCTAATCCTAAAACCAGGCAGGCAGGCGCTACTAATTTTTGCATAGGTAAAGATTATTGGCTTAGTTCGATCAAGATAGGAATAAAACTTTACCTAAGTAATTATTTGTACGTAAAATTCTCTAACCCGCGTTAATTTTTTTTTGA
>JBGPGZ010000273.1:0-6002 GCA_041484175.1 Cyclobacteriaceae bacterium
ATACCCCAGGGCTTTATCAACATCGGTCGTACTGTACACAAGTCCCAGGTCGTTATAAGAGGCTGCCACCTCTTCACTCGATTCACCAAACAAATTCTGGCGGATTTGAAGAGCGATCAACCCATTTTCTTCTGCCTGGTTTAGTTTGCCCGTGCTCAAATACAACAAACAAAGGTTTGCCAGGCAAACGGCACCTTCGGGAGTATTCCGCTTTCCGGAATCCTGGAATTTATTGAGCGCTTGTTGTAAGTTTTCCAACGCCAGGTCATTTCTTGCTTTATTGAGATACAGAAAACCAAGGTTGGTTTGTGTGACCGCGTCTAAAAACAAATCGCCGTAGCGCTGAATACTATTGAGGATCGCTTCTGCCTCCGTCAGCATTCCTTGTGTAATTAAAATCTCAGCTTTTTTATTCGCCAGGAGAATTCGTGTTTTGGGATCGGCATTAGACCCGGTTTGATCGATCCGTTTCTTTGCTTCTTCATAGTTCTCGGCCGATATCAGAGAATCAATTTTTGGAAGGATGGATCGCTGGCCATAAGAGACGACCATGGAAGAAATGATTACAAAAAGCAACAGAAGATTTTTCATGGTCAGAATCGATAGACGTAACTGAAGGTGGAAACCAATTCCCGGGTGAGCCCGTCCGGGCTGAATGTGCGTTGCCTTATCTTGTGTCCGACCAAAAGTTTGATTCCTGATTTGACATTAAAATTGTAACCTACCGTAGTAATTGCCGACAACGCCAGACCAACTGCCTCATGACCGGCAGCATCGTGCGTAACCCGTTTTCCCGTGAAATCGGTAATTTCATCTTTCGTAATGCGGTAGATGGGAAGTAGTCCGAGGGAGAAATTAACCCGGGAAAATCTGAAATTGCGCTCAACACGAAGCATTACATCCGTTCCGCGTTTCAGATCAGTGGCGTTTGCATATCTTTTAACATAATCAATTTCATCCGGGTCATTCCAGTTGTGCCAGTCAAATTGATTGCCATTTCGATTTAATGGAATCTGAATGCCCGTGGCAAACAGCCACTTACGGGTGATCAGTGATAATCCGCTGATAAGATCAAAGGTCCCAAGACTGGTCTGGTAATACATGGGCAATGCATTCCCTTCGGAAGTGGAAAAATCTGAATGATTCGTAGGGATTTTTCCCCCCACAGAAAGGTTCAAGTCAAATTGATCCGAAGAATAAATATTTCTTGTAAAACACAAAGAGATATCACTCATCGATGAAGTTTTAGCAAGCCGTCCTTCAACATGCTGGAAAGGGAACTTGACCTGAAACGTGTTTTTGCGGTTAAGACTGAAATTCAGATCAGCTGTAGCCACATAGACAATAGGAGTGAGCGTGGTCGTTCCGCGGTAGAAACTGACCTCCATGGAGCTCAGCCTCAACATTATTTTCTTGTTATAGGACTGGTCGGGTTTCATGGCACCCATCGTACAGAAGCCCGCGTCACTGCACCCTTGCGAAAATGCCAGGGTTGAAAGAAAAAATAGACAGGCCGACAGGAGCAGGTATCTCATAAACTCAGGTTGCTAAGTTAGGAAGGGGTAAGTCATTATCAAATCACGGAGTGGATGATTCGCGCGTGTTGATGAAGAATGGCAATAAAAAATCCTTCCTTATTTGAAGGAAGGATTTTTTTAAGGTCGTTTCTTGGGATCGGCTACATTCCCAATGATTGGTTTTCGATCGAAGCCAGCTCAACCAGTTTTTCGTACTCTGCAGGATTGAGATCATTGAAGAAATAGTGGATCGGATTGACGTGTTGTCCGTTGATAAATACCTCATAGTGAAGGTGGGGTGCCGTGGACAGCCCGGTATCGCCAACGTATCCGATCAGTTCACCGCGTTTTACCCGTTGACCCTGGCGAACGGTAAAACCGTGCATATGTGCATAGCGAGTTCGGTAGCCAAACCCGTGATCAATGCCCAGCGATTTTCCATAACCGCTGAAGTTCACCTCCAATTGATCGACTATACCGTCGGCTGTCGCATAGATGGGGGTGCCAATGGCTGCTGCAAAGTCAACGCCGGTATGCATCTTCTTTACTTTATATACCGGATGGATTCGCATACCGAATCCGGAGGCCAGCCCGATCAATTCCTTGTTTGCGACCGGCTGAATAGCCGGAATGGCTGCGAAAAGTTTTTCCTTGCTCTCTGCCAACTGAACTACCTCATCTTGTGACTTTGACTCAATGTAGACCTTGCGTCTCAGTTTATCAACGCCTTCGTGAAGCCGCAATACAATGTCCTCATGAATGATGTTTTTTTCCTTAATATCGGAATAGCGGTCAACGCCCCCCACGCCCGCCTCCCGTATGGATTTTTCAATCGGTTCGGCACCCAGCACCACGCGATAAATGTTGTCATCGCGATGTTCCATGTCGGCCAGCTGCTGATTCAGATTTTTTACTTCTTGCTGAATGTTTTCATAGTAGAATTCCATTTCTTTAACCTCATTCTTCAGCAACAGTTCCTTCGGGGATTCGAAATAGTTGCTGTATAAGAGGAGCAGACCCACGGCCATCGCGATGGTCAGCGAAAATATCCCGAGCGTATTGAGGATAATGTCGCCGGTCGTGGTTTTGACCCGCTCGTACTTACAGGTCTCGGTGTCGTAGTAGTATTTTATTCTTGCCATAGGTTACTTTTAAACATGCTGGGGCCTGAACGCCTTTATTATTTTCTCATTGCACTCCAGGTAAGGCCCCTCCAGGAGATCAATGCAATAGGGTATTGCCGGAAAGATTGCATCCAGGCATTGCCGGATAGCATTCGGTTTTCCGGGCAAATTTACGATTAAAGTTTGATTTCGTATTCCCGCCGTCTGGCGCGACAGGATTGCGGTGGGTACATAGGCGAGACTTTTAGCCCTCATCAGCTCACCAAAACCGGGCAGCAGCTTATTGCAAACGGTTTCGGTGGCCTCCGTCGTGACGTCCCGGCGAGCAGGTCCAGTCCCTCCGGAGGTAACGATCAGGCAACACTTTTTATGGTCCGCCATCTCAATCAGGGTTCTTTCGATTTCCGGTTGCTCGTCGGGCACCACGGCATATTCTTTCTCCCATGGACTTTTCAGGTATTCGTTTAGCGTAGCAACAATAGCTTTGCCTGGAAGGTCTTCATAAATTCCCTGGCTGGCCCTGTCAGACACATTGATGATACCGATACGAATTAAGCTGGTCACGCGATTCTGGTTGCTAGATTCTGGAAATTTGAAACCTGGAACTTGTTTTTGGACGCTGGTTATTATTGAAAACTGGACACATTCACGCCAAAATCCAGCATCAAGAATCCAGAATCCCTCTTTTGCCAGCTTTGAATTTAATATTACCAGATCTTCCTTTCTTATAAACCATTCTGCCTTGTCCTTTTCCTTTTCTCAATTCTTTTTGTTTTTCGGCAGGCAACGCTACGATTGTTTTACAATCTTCGGAGCAACATCCATTGTAACCGCCGGCACATGCCTCACACTGAATAAATAACAAATGGCAGGCCTCATTCTTGCAATTGGTATGTGTGTCGCAACGGATTCCGCACTGATGGCAAACGCTGACAATCTCACTGGAGATGCGTTCTCCCAAGCGCTCATCAAAGACAAAATTCTTACCCACAAACTTATTCTCAAGCCCTTGTTCCTTTGCTTGACGCGCATATTCGATAATCCCACCGTCGAGTTGGAAGGTGTTCTTAAATCCACGGTGCTTGAACCAGGCGCTTGCCTTTTCGCAGCGAATACCTCCCGTGCAGTACATGACAATGTTTCTGTCTTTCTTTCCCTCCAGCATTTTCTCGACGGCCGGAAGTGCTTCCCTGAAGGTATCCACATCGGGACGAATGGCATTATTAAAATAGCCCACTTCGCTTTCGTAATGATTGCGCATATCTACGACAATGGCATTGGCATCGCCGGTAAGGCGGTTAAATTCGACCGCGGACACGTATTTGCCGGAGTCCGAGGCATCGAAGGATTCATCCTCTAACCCATCGGCAACAATCTTACTACGGACTTGAATTTTCAATTTGAAAAACGATTTGCCGTTGTCTTCCATGGCAACGTTAAGGCGGACACCCTTGAGGAAAGGAATGTGATAAAGCTGATCTTTGAATTCATCGAAATTTTCTGCAGGTGTGCTCAGTTGCGCATTGATTCCTTCGCACGCCACGTAAATTCTTCCCCAGACCCCCAGGGCATCCCAACGCCTGTAGAGTTCATCGCGCAGCGATTTCGGGTCTTCAATAAAATGATATTTGTAAAATGAAAGTGTTGTTCTCGGCTGAACATTTTGCCGGAGAGCCTCTTTGAGTAGCTTGCTTTCAATTCGATTGTAAAGCCCCATTTCAGAAATCTAAGCCACAAAGTTAGCGTTATTTGATCGTTGACCAAAAACTGATCAGGATTTAAGGATGCAGAATTAGAATTCCAAATACCATCTCAAGTCATCGGAACATAAAGCGTGGCAAAACGGTTTGCCTTCGTAACCGCATCTACCAATGACTAATTGTTGTATAGCAGGACATAAGTTACACTTTTAGTCCACTGTTAAGGAATACCTGCGTAAGCCTCTGCCCCTAGGGGCGCCTAACAGTGGATTGTATAGCATGACATAGGTTACACTTTTCGTTCTTTGACATAAGACAAGTTACCAATCAACCGGGATCGTATAAGCAAATACGTGCCTGATCTCTTGATTTTGACGGATCACCAGGCAGTGATTATCGATATTGATTTCAGCGACCACATAGCTGTACTTAAGGTCGCCATCCAGCTTAAAAGACTCGTTAGGCAGATATAGTTTTGCATCGCTGCGAATGAGCCTGATAAAGTACACGCATCCCCCAAGCAAAGGAATACGCTTTTCCAGGTGGCTAGTGCCTGTGTAAAGTTTGGCGGGAAAGCCTAAGGCTACCATCTCATTTGGCGTTTTGTGACCCTGTGCACTGTAGCGATGATGACTGTTGTGAAAGGCAATGAATTTCTTTTCTTCCAGCGAAACAGCTTGAAGATTGCTGAATGTATTGGTGCGAAAGAAGCGTTTATCGTACGTGTTATTGAATTTTTCCATCATCCCATTACGCCAGGGCTCTCTAAAGGGGATAAATACTGGAGCAACGCTCTGACTCAAAGCAAATCGAACTACCGATCCAAAACTCCGGTGATAACGGTTACTCCCCCTGAAAGCCAATTCATTGTCCATTTGTAAAGCATCGGGCAGGCCGTGGGTCTGCCAGAACTCTACAACGGCCGTCAATATCTGGCTGGATGATTTGTTACGGATGGCTTTCACGTAACAGGAATGAGTAGTGATATCGATCAGGTTCATGCTGTAAAAAGACCCATCACCTTTGAGATATCTTGGGCCAACCAGGTCCATTTGATGAGTATGAATAAACAGTTCAGGGTATGCCAGTGGGGCTTTTTTAAGCGCTGTCTCCTTTGTTAAGCCGTGCCGCGCAATAGTCCTGTTGATCATCCATACAGTTGGAATAACCCACCCCTTTCTTTCAAATTCGTATTGAATAGAAATGGCACCTACCTGGGAGTACAGTTGTTCCTCAAGTGAATTTCGAATGGAAATAATCCTCTGTTCTTGGTCGAAAGAGATTTTATTCGGTTGGCGTTTGGGCGCTTTAGAATGATCCTTGAACCAATCTAAATTATCGCGGTCGGCCTCATAACGACGGATCCACAGGTAAACCCATTTGCGGCTTTTCCCCAAGCCTTTAGCAATCTTTGCAATCTTCTCTTTTGACAGATATCGCTTAACGGCTTCTTGTCTTTGCTTATACTCCTGCATTTCTTTTTGCAGTGAGTATCAGCTTTTTATGTCAAAGAACGTCGATAGTGTTACCTATGTGGTGCTACACTTTAAAGTGTTACCTATGTGCTGCTATTTATCAACCAATGACTAATGACCAGGCCTTGTAGTGCAACTGCATCCACCAATGACTAATTACCAATGACTAATGACCAGGCCTTGTAG
>JBGPGZ010000274.1:0-5993 GCA_041484175.1 Cyclobacteriaceae bacterium
CGGTGAACCCTGGATCAGTTTAAAAGAAAAAATTTCAAAGAATGTACTGTCGGCAAAGTAAAATTTGCCTTCCTGAAAGAGCTTCTCGTCTTTGCGAACGACATAGGGATTGTAGGAAGAAGGATTGTAAACCCGGACTCCATTTTCCACTTCCGCAAAGTTCTTCTGCAGCGTTGGCAAAAGGGCCGTCGGAGAAACGCTGGTCTTGTTGGTTTGCCCGCCAAAACTGTATTCAAGCGACGAACGGTAAAGTCGGTCTGCATTTTCATGAAATCGGTCATAACTCAATTCATGGCGGATCCAGGTAACCAGGAGAAGACATGTTGCCAGGCCAAAACCCAAACCCGTGATATTAATAAGGGAGTACGCAAAGTGTTTGCGAAGATTGCGCAGACTGATGAGCAGGTAGTTTCGAAGCATTTTGAGTAATTTTGATATGCACTAAGACTTCGTTTTTGCCAATGAGGTTGCACCTTTTTTGCGGTTTCTTTTCCAGGACCCCGATGGAGGGATTTCCGCGTTGAATACCGAAGTGTGGGGTATTATCTTTCATTGCTATTACACCTATATTGTAGTAGGCTTTTATGAGGCGTTTTGTTCTGATCTTAATTTTTTGTTCAGGTGCAGGAACCATTCCATCACTGAGAGCACAGCAGTTTTCACTGCGGCAGTACACGGTGGTGGATGGGCTCCCGCAATCGCAAGTCAATGCGATGATCGAAGACCGGCAAGGGTATTTATGGATTGGCACCAATGGCGGCCTTGCCCGCTTTGACGGCCGCGATTTCAAGATCTATAATACGCTGGACGGCTTGTCCAGCAACTTTATCACTTCCTTGATGATCGACCAGCATCAAAACCTTTGGATTGTCCATCCCCGGGGAATCACGAAATTTGATGGCGTCTCTTTTAAGAAATTTCAGGCCCCCACGCATTCCACCAACATGAAAAGAATCCGTCGTGTATTTGAACTTCAGGATTCGATTGTGATTTTGTCAAGC
Source organism: Cyclobacteriaceae bacterium (assembly GCA_041484175.1). GTDB lineage: Bacteria > Bacteroidota > Bacteroidia > Cytophagales > Cyclobacteriaceae > ELB16-189. Next base: position 1,002 of record JBGPGZ010000274.1, read on the forward strand.
CCGGGGGTTGTTGGTAAAATTCTCGACGACTCGGTGTTATACTGGAATAGGGCCGTTGCTCCCGGCAAAATAGTTTTCTCCGCCCATCGCTCCCTCTCCCGGGATATCTTCTTTTATCTCAATGACAGCAGTTTTTTGACGGCTTCACCATCGGGCAAGAGGACAAAAATATCGCACAAGAAGCATTTCAGTAAAGTGTATAACATGCTCAATTATAAAAGGGAGTTGTTATTGGACACGGACAGCGGGTTTTTTTCGCTGGATGTTTCAAAGGGTCTTTTTCGACACGAAAATTTGCCGGTTAAGCATCACCTTGTCGCCTATGATTCCTTGTATGACATTTTTTGGACGAGAGAGGAGAACACGTTTTTCCGGGAAAGAGAAGAGCGTGGCGTAATACACATCGATACTGTGTTCACCGATATGATGGTGACGCAAATACTGTTTGACGAGGAAGGCAACACGTGGTTTGGTACTTCCGAGAATGGGCTTTATAAGTATTTTATCCGGGACTTTGAGCGATGCGGTTCCAAGAAACTTAAATCGGTCATGGCGGTTGAGAAGGACGCATCGGGGGCCACGTGGATAGGGTCCGCAAGCAAAGGGCTATGGAAAATACGCAAAGGCAAAATCAAGGCCTATCCGCTCGGTGACAAAAATGAATCTTCCGTATTTGCAATAAAAGAAAGCCCCGCCGGGGAGCTTTGGGTTGCTTCTTCCAGCGGCCTGGGACATTATCACGCCGCGTCCGATAATTTTACCTGGTACAAGCGGGAAGATGGACTTTCCAGTCAATATGTTATGAATTTGGATTTTGATGAAAGCGGCGGTGTGTGGTGCGGTACCAGTGGATTCGGAGTGAATTATTTTGACGGCAAAAAGTTCAAAATATTTTCGGTGGAGGAAGGACTTTTAAGCCGGAATGTCACGGCTGTAAAGTACTTCCCTCAGAATAAATCGGTCTATGTGGGCTCGGATTTCGGCCTCAATGTAATCCGTCAGAACAAAGTCAAGGAAATTGCGCTGCCGGAATTGGCTAATACGTCCATCATTTCGATCCACAGTTATAACGATTCGTTGCTCATGTTGGGAACAACCGGGGCGGGAATTGCCATGCTGGACCCCGTTTCCGGGAGACATCATTTGATAACCACAAAAGATGGATTGCTTTCCAATTTCATATACTTCGTAGCGCAGGACAAAAACAACGAAGTATGGGTTGGTACGGAAAAGGGAATTACAAGAATAAAGCTCAATGGTCATTTAGAGATCGTAGAAAATCTTCACTATGGTTTTGAAAACGGCCTCATCGGATTAGAATGCAATCAGGACGCATTTTATCTTGGCGGCGAAAAATACTTTGGACTCATTGATGGGGTTTACCAGTACAGTGAATTCACCAGCCTGCCATTCAATACCTACGATTTACATTTGACGGATGTTGATATTTTTTATGGCGCTTTCTCCTCTCGCTCGTTTTCAGACAGCAGCTTTAGTTTTTTCAAAATACCGTTTCACCCGTTACTTCCACCTGACAAAAACCATGTGACTTTTCGGTTTAACCGGGTCGAAAAACGGTACCCCAAGTCAATCAAGTATAAATATTTCCTGGAGAATTTTGACAAGACCTGGTCGCAACCGTCCTCGGTTGGCCAGGTGACCTACAGCAATCTACCGCCGGGTGAATACATACTGAAGGTGGTGGCAACAAATAACCGGGGAAGATGGGATACAGTGCCATTGCAATACCCGTTTGTTATACAAACGCCGTTTTATCAACGTTGGGCATTTATCGCGGGTGCCATGACACTCATTATCGGCGTCACGATCCTTATCCTCTACCTGAATGTGCGCCGCAACGTAAGCAAAATGCTTGAAGTGGAGCACATCCGGCAACAGGAACAGGATAGCTTGCGCAAAGAGATCGCGCGCGACTTTCACGATGAAATGGGGAACCAGCTAACACGGATCATCAACTACATCAGCCTGATGAAACTGAGTGGCAACGGCCATGCGAAGGAACTATATAATAAGGTGGAGGATTCCGCCAAATACCTTTATACCGGGACGCGGGATTTTATCTGGAGTATCGACCCGGGCAACGATGAGCTCTCCAAAGTTTTCATCCACATTCGGGACTTTGGCGAAAAATTATTTGAGGAAAAAGGCATTCAGTTTCGGGCGTTCAATGAGGTCAAAGAACTAGTTCGCATCCCCTATGGGTTTAGTCGTGAGGTGAACTTGATTATCAAAGAGGCCATGACCAACGCCTTTAATCATTCGCAGGCGGGGAATGTTTCATTTACCCTGAGACAGGACGCGGGCCAATATGAGATGAAACTGGAGGATGACGGGACGGGCTTCATTCTCGAAAAAGCAGAGCGAAACGGCCTTAAAAATATGCAGTCCCGCGCAGACCACATGGGTTCGGCCCTCCTCGTTGAAACAAGTCCTGACCAGGGAACCACGATCCGATTACTTTTCACTAAAACCAAAACCACAAACTCATGGCCCTCTCCTTTAAGAAAAGAGTATTGATCATTGAAGACGATCCCGAGATCCGCCACAGCTTTGAGGTGATCGTAAACAGCTCCCAAAATTTTGTGGTAATCAGTACCTACAATAATTGTGAAGCGGCCATCAAGCATCTCAGCGCGGATAAACCGGAGATCGTACTCATGGACATTGGCTTGCCTGGCGGCATGAATGGAATTCAAGGCACCAAAATCATTAAGGAAAAAAGCCCCTCAACCGAGATCGTTATGGTGACCGTTTACGAGGATAGCGAATTGGTGTTTGAAGCTTTGAAGTCGGGGGCCTCAGGATACATCACCAAAAGCGCCAATTATGAAGAACTGCTGGCCGCATTAGAAGAAATCGTGCGAGGCGGCGCACCCATGAGCAGTAAGATCGCCCGCATGGTGATCGCCAATTTTCACGTAAACCTGAATAGCCCGTTGACAAAACGCGAGACAGAAATATTATCGCTGATTGCCGAAGGAAAGACGTATACACAGATTTCGGAAGAACTGTTTATTTCCAAGGAAACTTCCAAGACCCACATAAAAAATATCTATTCCAAGCTCCAGGTGAAATGCAAGTCGGAAGCGATAGCCAAAGCAAACCTGGAGAAATTGATTTAGAGGCTCCATAAGAATCCCGCCATCTTATCAGAAAGATTGCCACTGGACTATAATTCCTTTGGTATCGCTCCGAATAATTTTTAGCTTTCACGAATTCAAAGCAGGCAGCCCATGAAACCTCTGTTATACCTTTTGATCTTTTGTATTCTTTCTATTGGTGCGTTGGCCCAAAAGAAAAAACAGGAAACAACACAGTCGCCTCCGGTCACCCAATCACCGATAGCGTCAAAAGTTGCTGCCATGAAAAGATATCCGGGCTATTTCGAATTCTATTATGATGAGAAGCAGGACAAGATCTACCTTGTAATTGACCGGCTAAACTCCGAATTTCTATATGTTGAATCATTGACGGCAGCGATTGGCTCCAATGACATTGGGCTTGACCGTAACCAACTCGGCCACGAGCGCGTGGTAAAATTCGAGCGCCGTGGCCCCAAAGTGTTGCTCATTGAACCCAATAGTTTTTACCGCGCTTTGAGTGACAATGCACCAGAACGAAAAGCCGTGGAGCAATCCTTTGCCCAATCGGTCTTGTGGGGATTTACAGTGGAGGCGGAAGAGAACGCCCCGGACGGGAAAACGGGTGGCAAGGTGCTGGTGGACGCATCTGAATTCTTCTTGCTGGATGCACACGATGTGGCAGGCCACCTGCGCAGCATGAACCAGGGGAATTTTTCACTCGACAAGTCGAGATCCGCATTTTATACAGAGCGTATAAAGAACTTTCCATTGAATTCAGAGTTTGAAGCAACGTTGACTTTTACCGGCCAGGCTACCGGCGAGTTCATTCAAAGTGTAACCCCCTCATCTTCGGCAATCACGGTGAGGGAACATCACTCGTTTGTCCAGTTGCCTGACGCAATGTATAAGAGCAGAAAGTTTGATCCGCGAGCAGGTTATTTTAATATCTCCTATTATGATTACGCCAGCCACTTTAGCACGCCCATCGAGCAGCGTTTCATTACAAGACACCGGTTGGAGAAAAAAGACGCCAACGCCGCCATCAGTGAAGCGGTAAAACCAATCGTCTATTATGTTGATCCCGGCGCCCCGGAGCAAATACGAAATGCGTTGATGGAGGGAGCGCGCTGGTGGAACCAGGCCTTTGAAGCGGCCGGTTACAAGGACGCATTCCAGGTAGCGGTGCTCCCCGAAGATGCCGATCCAATGGACGTGCGCTACAATGTGATTAATTGGGTTCACCGCTCCACCCGGGGTTGGTCGTACGGATCTTCTGTCACCGATCCGCGCACCGGTGAAATCATCAAGGGCCATGTTTCACTTGGTTCCCTTCGCGATCGCCAGGACTTCTTGATTGCCGAAGGACTCCTGGCGCCGTACGAAGAAGGCAAACCGATATCAAAGGACCTTGAGGAATTGGTCCTCAAGCGCCTTCGTCAATTATCGGCCCACGAAGTGGGGCATACCCTTGGGTTGGCTCACGCATACTCCTCCAGCACAGAAGGGCGTTCGTCGGTAATGGATTATCCACAGCCTCTTGCCAGGCTGGTCAACGGAAAAATCGATGTTAGTGAGGCGTACGACAATAAAATCGGGGCGTGGGACAAGGTGTCCATCACGTACGGTTACCAGGATTTTCCGGAGGGTGCGAACGAAGACGCCGCATTAGATAACATTATTCAAAATTCATTAAAGGATGGATTGACTTTTCTCTCTGATCAGGATGCAAGGCCGCCGGGAAGTGCGCACCCGTTTGCGCACCTGTGGGATAACGGCAAAGATGCCGCGAATGAACTCAACAGGGTTCTTGAGGTCCGATCCGTTGTGCTTAAAAACTTTGGCGAAAAAAATATCCGGCCCGGTGCGCCGATGGCCTTGCTCGAAGAAG
>JBGPGZ010000275.1:0-5991 GCA_041484175.1 Cyclobacteriaceae bacterium
CTTGTCGGCGGGAGCGGCCATTCACGTGTTACAACACGCCTCACACCAAAGTCAAGTGGAAATCGACGTACAAGACATCCGCCACTTAGGTGGATTGGCTCGAAAGATGCCGCTTGTCTTCTTTGTATTCGCCATGGCAGCATGTAGCCTGTCCGGGTTACCGTTCTTTTCCGGCTTTATTTCCAAGGAGGGGATGTTGACAAGCCTCCGGAATCCCGCATTTCTAGTGGCAGCCTTGGCAACTTCCTTTTTCACGGTTGTATACACATTTCGGATGGTTTGGATTGTTTTCTTAGGTCCAGCCAGAACAATCAGGCAACTTGAAACAGGTCATTTTCCTTTCGCACCCCTGGTCATGAGAATTCCTCTTGTCGTGTTGGCAGCCGCATCAACCTGGTTGCTGATTTCGATCAACCCAATCGATTTACGCGGCTGGGTGGCCGGAGGTCTTCATCCTCAACAATATTTTCATGCCGGTGTCATCGCGTTAATATCCCTCGCAAGCATCCTCTTTGGGTTGATATTCTCCTATTTTTTTTATCGTTCGAAATCAGCCGGTGCCGCCACCGCCAGGTTTGATCTGTTGAGAAAGAACTTTGCCCTTGATCACTTGTATAAAATAGGGTTCGTCAAACCCGTTCTTACCCTTTCATTAGCAACTGACTATATTGACAAGAAATGGATCGACTCCATTTTGCATTTTACCGCCTACGCACAGGTGACAATGGCGCACCTGGCCGGCTGGTGCGATCGAATAGTCGTTGATGGCGCGGCCGATGTGTCCGGATGGCTTAGTAAATTCATCGGTAGTATAGCACGCTCGCTGGTCAATGGAAAGATCCAGGCGTACATCTTCTGGGCCATGGTAGGGTTAATTGTTTTAATGGTTTGGATTTTATACACGTGATCCAATGCATTATTTGCTCTCTCTTTTAATTTTTACCCCATTGATGGCAGCGGTGGTGGCTTTAACGCTCCCTTCCGCCCAACAATCTCTATTTAGAATCATTGCGTTGGCAGCAAGCGGATTCCAATGTCTGCTGCTTTTTTTGATCATTCAATCCTATCAGGTCGATCTCCCGGGATTTCAACTTGTTGAAAAAGTATCCTGGATAACCATCGACTTCGGCTCCTGGGGAATTTTCAAAGCGGAATATTTTGTTGGCCTGGACGGACTTAGCATGACCCTGGTTCTCCTTTCCGTGATCATCCTGCTTCTGGCGGTGATCGCTTCCTGGACCATTCCCAAAAACGGGAAAGGGTACTTTATTTTATTACTCATTTTGAATGGATCCATTATCGGAAGTTTTTGTGCGCTGGATTTATTGCTCTTTTATGTTTTTTTCGAATTCATGCTCTTGCCCATGTATTTCCTGATCGGTATATGGGGCGGGCCACAAAGAGAATACGCCTCCATGAAGTTCTTCCTGTTCACCTTACTTGGTTCGATCCTGATCTTGATTGTAATCATCGGATTATACCTTTCAGTAAAAGATCCTTCCGATCCGGAACGACTGGTACACTCTTTTAACATGTTGTATATGGCCGATCCATCCAATGTTATCAAAGGATCTGTCCTCGACCCTCATTCCAATTGGATGATAGGACTCTATACGGCACGACGGTGGTCCTTTCTACTGCTTTTGGCCGGCTTTGGTATTAAGCTCCCCATAGTGCCGTTGCACACTTGGCTTCCCGATGCGCATGTAGAAGCACCTACTGCGGTATCCGTAATCCTGGCTGCCCTGCTCTTAAAAATCGGCGCCTATGGATTGTTGCGGGTGGCCTATCCTATTTTCCCGCAGGAGGCCATTCAAGCAAGTTGGCTGGTCGGAATCTTAGGCGTAATCTCAATTCTGTATGGGGCACTTAATGCGCTGGCCTCCAAAGATCTCAAACGGCTTATTGCCTATTCTTCAATTTCTCACATGGGATTTGTGTTGTTGGGTATCGCATCCGGAACGATTGAGGGAGTGACCGGCTCCATTTATCAACTGTTCAGCCATGGCCTTATTTCAGCGATGTTATTTATTTTGGCCGGAGTTCTTCAGGACCGGACACAAGACCGCAAGATTGAAAATTATTCCGGTCTCGTGACCAGGATGAAAGCATATACGGCCTTTATCATGGTTGCTTTCTTCGCTTCCATGGGCTTGCCGGGATTTTCAGGATTTATTGCTGAAGTGATGATCTTTTTTGGCGCATTCAAATCGCACTTTGTAAACGATCTACTCCCTGCATGGATGGCCGTTATTTCTACGCTTGGATTATTCTTGGGTGCTGCCTACTACCTATGGACCATCCAGCGAATGTTCCTCGGCCCATTTGCCGTTAAGCTTCCGGAAGTCTCTCTCTCTGATCTTAGTGGCAGGGAATACGTCCTTTTGTTGCCCCTGGCCCTGTTGGCCCTGGGAGGCGGTATCTTTCCGCAGCCGCTGCTCGACGTGATCCATCCATTCGCGCAAAATCTTCTCGATGTGGTCATGAAAATTAAACCCCGGTGAATGGATCATGAACCTGACCGATCAACTTCACTGGCTTTCCGATAGTTTAAGATTTGTCGTTCCCGAACTGATTCTTGTGACCGGATTATTGCTACTCCTGGTGCTCGGGTTGACCGTCAAAACGCAGTTCATGCCACTGCTGCTTCTTTCCTTTCTCTTGTACGCCTTCTCTCTTGCAGCTATTTTACTTACCTGGCCTGAAAATCCAACGAAGCTGTTTCTCGGCATGATTCGGTCTGATGATTACTCAAGCTATTTTAAGATACTGGCCGACACCGGTGCTATGATGACAATCCTCATGACCCGACGCAGCCAGCTGGGGAAACCTGCGGAGTATTTTCTGCTCATTGTAACCGTGGTCCTCGGCGCCCACTTGCTGGTGATGAGCATGAACTTCATCATGGTTATTCTTTCTTTGGAGCTTATCTCACTAAGCTCTTACGCTTTGACCGGATGGAGTCTTACAAAGCAAGGAGGCGAAGGAAGTCTCAAGTATTTTTTATTTGGTTCGGTTGCGACCGCCGTCACGATTTACGGTATGTCCCTCCTCTTTGGCCTGGCCGGTACGCTGGATTTCTCATCCGAAAAATTTGTGAGCAACCTCATCCAGGTAAAATCACCGTTGCTTGTTGCCGGCGGTATGATGACGTTGTCCGGATTTCTATTCAAGATGGGGGCAGCCCCTATGCATTTGTGGGCTCCGGATGTTTATGAATCGGCGCCTACCCCGGTGGTAGCCTTCTTCTCGGTCGTACCAAAGATGGCCGGCCTTGGCGTGCTCGTTAAATTCTATCTGGCCATCAGCTTGTTTGGACAAACTTCTTTTGATTGGCAGGCTGTACTGGCCACCATTGCCATAATCTCCATGACGGTTGGAAACTTCTCGGCCCTGTGGCAAAGCAATCCCAAACGGCTGATGGCTTATTCCTCGATCGCGCACGCAGGCTTTTTGCTGGTAGGGGCAGTGGCCATGAGCATGAATGGACTTCATGCCATGCTCTTTTATGGTACGCTATTGTTGATCATGAACTATTTAACATTCATTATGCTTCAACAATATGAGCTCGACGGTGCTTCAACAATAGCGGGGTTCGCTGGCCTCGGGAGAAGTGGCTCCTTAAAATCGATGGCGATTACAATAGGACTGGTTTCGTTGGTTGGCTTTCCGGTTACGGCCGGTTTTAGCGCCAAATTGTTTATCTTCTCTGGATTGTGGGATGCCTATAGTCAATCCCACAAAGCCATTTTGATTGTTTTGCTGATTTTCGGGTTGATCAACACGGTGATTTCGTTATTCTATTATTTACGGATTCCTTACCAATTGTTTCTGCGGGAGCCGCCAGCGCAAAAGCGACCCCTGGGGAAAATACCCTTCCATGAAAATCTTTTGTCTCTGATTTTGGTTATTTTGATACTCTACCTATTCTTCCAACCCGGATTATTGATGGGCTGGATTAATAGGATTAACTTTGTGCTTTGAAGGCCAGGCGACGAAACGAATAATATAGGATCCCATGAGCGACACCATCTTCCATGAATGCGGAATTGCCCTGGTTCGACTCCGCAAGCCCCTTTCCTACTACATTGAGAAGTATGGCACTGCATATGCCATGAACAAGATGTACATCCTCATGGAGAAGCAGCATAACCGGGGGCAGGATGGGGCAGGGGTAGCCAACATCAAGATCGATCAACGCCCGGGATTCCGATTTATCAGTCGCTACCGTTCCATGAAGCCTCAGCCCGTGGCCCACTTGTTTAAAAAAATCGGCAAGAAATTTAAGAAGGCCCAGAAGGAAGGGAGGGAGAAATTCAGGGACGAACAATGGCTGAAGGAACATGTCGCGTTTACCGGAGAGCTTTGGCTGGGTCATTTGCGCTATGGAACCCACGGGATGAACAGCATCGAAAGTGTTCACCCCTTTTTACGCCAAAATAACTGGCGAAGCCGTAACCTGGTAATGGCCGGCAATTTCAACATGACCAATGTGGACGAACTTTTCAACATCCTTGTTGACCTGGGACAGCACCCTAAAGAAAAGGTGGATACAGTAACGGTAATGGAAAAAATAGGCCATTTCCTTGATGAAGAAGTCCAGGCGCTCTTCCTGAAGTATAAGGATCAATATACCAACCGGGAAATTTCGGATATCATCGAAAATGAAATTGACCTCTCCCGGGTCCTTCGGCGCGCCTGCAAGGATTTTGACGGAGGTTATACGATGGCAGGACTCACCGGCTCCGGTTCCGCTTTTGTTGTGCGCGATCCTTCCGGCATCCGGCCCGCTTACTTCTACGCCGACGATGAGGTGGTCGTGGTTGCGTCAGAGAAGCCGGCGATAAAAACGGCTTTTAACATCAACTATAACCAAATTGAGGAGATCAAGCCGGGTCATGCACTGATGATTACCAAAAGCGGCGACTATGCCCAGCATTCAATCATCAAGCAGCTGGATAAGACATCCTGTAGCTTTGAGCGTATTTACTTCTCCCGCGGGACTGACCCCGAGATATACCAGGAAAGAAAACAACTGGGCCGGTTGCTGGTACCACAGATCCTGAGAGCCATTAATTTCGACTTAAAGAATACCATCTTCTCTTACATACCCAATACCGCCGAGACTGCTTTCCTGGGGATGATGTCCTCTATAGAAGATTACCTCATCAGCAAACAAAAAGACATAATCGTGGACGGTAAGCCCAGCGTAGATTCGCTCGATGATATTCTGTCTTTCCGTCCGAGAATAGAAAAGATCGTGATCAAGGATGTAAAACTCCGCACGTTTATTACCGATGAAGACCACCGTGACGAACTGGTTGCGCACGTCTATGACACTACGTACGAAGTGGTAAACAAAGGCAAAGATACCTTAGTGGTAATTGACGATTCAATTGTTCGCGGCACGACGCTGGAGAAGAGTATCCTCAAGATGCTTGACCGGTTGGGACCCAAAAAAATTGTAGTGATCTCTTCCGCCCCGCAAATCCGGTTCCCGGACTGCTATGGGATAGATATGAGTAAGATGGGGGATTTTGTCGCTTTCCGTGCCGTGGTCCAACTTATCAAGGAGCAAGGAAAGGACTATTTGCTGGGCGAGGTTTATGAGCAGTGTCTGCGATCCGAAAACGAGGAAGCTCCCGAGAATTATGTGAAACGTTTGTACGAACAATTTGGCTATGAAGAAGTCTCCGATAAGATTGCAGACATCGTCAGGCCTGCCGACATGAAGGCGGAATTACAAGTTGTTTTCCAGACAGTCGAAAACCTGCACAAAGCAATTCCCCATCATTCCGGCGATTGGTACTTTACCGGAAACTACCCCACCCTGGGAGGAATGAGGGTCTCCAACCGCTCGTATGTAAACTATATGCAGGGGAGATTGGTTAGGGCGTACTAGTCATCAGTCATTGGTCATTAGTCATTGGTGGATGCATTTTTACCGACCGTTATATATTACAGACTACTCATTACTAATGACTAATGACC
>JBGPGZ010000276.1:0-5991 GCA_041484175.1 Cyclobacteriaceae bacterium
CGCGTTGCAATATTTGTTCCTGGAAAAAATGAGTTCAGGGATCAGTAAAGCAATGCCAATTTGCTTTTCCTTGTCGGGAAGGCCCTTTACAGTCTTTATAAAGAAACCAGGGTGAAGGCGTTCAGCATCAAGAATAAATTCACTTTTAGAAATCGGGTCGGCCTCCGGAGCTAACAAGAGTTGTGCTCCTTCGGAAACAATAGAATCCAGGACCACATCGTTCTTCTTCGTCCACCGTGAATAGATGAGAAATCCTGACCCGATGAGAACAGCCACGAGGATAACCGCCGTGCTTATCCTGCGCGCTCCATATCGCATAAATGCCCGGGTAATCAATAGCTTCAGCGCACTCTTCCTGAGAAATTGCCTGCTGTAGTTCAACACCAATTGAGACTGACGGATCTTTTCGACGGGCTCTCCCGCGTCGGGATTGTAGCGATTGATCCAGTAGGCATTAGGGCGACAATTTTTGAACCACGTTTCAAAATAGGTAAGGGGTCCAATCGGAAGTAAATAATCACCCGACTTTCCATTTTCAAGCCAGCGCCGGAGCTGCTTTTTAAAATCAATGAATGTATTATAATATTCGAATTCCTTGGCAGCCCACCGGTTTAAGAGCTTCCAGTTTCGGATGAGCGCTTCATGAGTAATGTCCAGGACTGTATTCGGTGGAAGCTCGCCCCCACTGGAATGTTCATCCATAAACGGCCGGACTAAAGTGTGCTCGGGGTTCCGAAAGGGGCGGAGAACGTCATCGACTATTTTACTCGTGATGGTGGGGACATTGATAATATTTGTAATTTCTTCCAGCGTCATCCGGTTGCGCACCGCCCGGTTTTCATCAATGCGTGTAAGGCAGGCAAACGTGATCCCGATAATCAGCTTGGCCTCCTTTTCTGATATGTTTTGGGTATGCGCCCGGTTAAAGGCCGTAGCCGCTTCCATGTATAACCGGGTCGCATGGATATCCAGGACATTGGACAAGCCGGGGGTTTGCAAGTAATGTCGTTGATGGGCCGGGAGATTCTCTTCCCACAGGCGAAACCGTTCCACGTCTTCTTTCGGCAATTTGTCCCCTGGCATTCCTCCCACCATTGCATAATGGATCAAATCCATCTCGTCCGCGCCATGGTCCGCCGTTTTCCAGATCTCTTTTAAAACGTGTTGCAAAATCGGAAGGTGGTCCTCCGTGTCCTCCAGGTCGTAAATCAACCGGTCTACGAGGCGTTTCGATATCCGGTTGCCGCTCAGGACGGCGGGCTCTTCGATGACTTGCTGCAATTCTTTCCGCTGAAGTCGCGGAACAAAGAATTGAGAAAATCCAATGAACTCCGGCAACCCCCGGAATGCGGCGCACTGCCCGATGTAATCCGACCGCATGGTAAACACAATGTAGATGGGTAAACCATCCCGAAGTGCAATTTTTACGGTTTCAAGAAGGATATTCAACACCAATCTCGCATCCTGACTGGGTACACCGTTTGGAAAGTTTTCGGGATTTGTAAAAAACTCCTCAAACTGGTCCACGACAATCAACAAGTTCCCCGCCTGACGGTCCCACTCCAGTTTCTTGTCAGCGTTCGCATCCCGCCATGATGGATCCTGGTGATCGATATACAGCGAAGAGGATTTATAGATTTCCGTCAGCGATGAAAATCCATGATTCAGTTCATTTTCAATGGAGACTGCTTCCAGGTGGAGGGTTGCTGCCAGCGCCTTGGCCATATTGGATAAGGGGGACCGCTCGGGGCGAAAAGAAATAATCTGCCAGTTCGAATAGGTCGCTTTAAAAAAGCCTGCACGCGCCTGCGGTATTAACCCGGCAAAAATAAGCGATGACTTCCCGTCCCCGGAAGCACCGGTGACCATCAAAAACTTCTTTTGTTCCAACTGCTCAATGACCTTGATGATCTGATGGTCGCGTCCCTTGAAATAAAGCGACTCATCTTCGGAGAAGGACCGCAAGCCGGTGTAAGGACAGATGGTTTCTAAATCGATCATGGTCTTAAAAGACATTTGTCTCGAAAGCGAAGTCCTCCACATAAAACCCTTCCTGTCGCTTTTGCAGATAGCCTTTCGTGTCGGGATCTGCAGCGCGAAGGATTGCTTCCTGGATGAGAATCAGGTTATACAGGTATAGCCGGTCGCTCAGGATGGTAATTTCAGGAATAGAACCATAGGCTTGATAATAATCACCACTTTCCGCCATCCCCTGAATCCATCGTTCCACGATATCTCTCTGCTTATTCAGGGACAATTGTTTCACGTAACGTTGTGCCAGACCGTCGAGGTTTTTACCGCCCACAGCGCTCATGGAATATGCAAGGATAATTCGGGGGTCGGAAGCAACACGGTTGTAGCGCTCCAGTTGATTCCCCCCGGTTGCCGCAGAATCCATAAATGGAAAAATCACCTCGGGGGAGGGAGAAGGGTATTTGCGAAATCCACGCGAAGCATCGGCGAACGCTTTCATGCGGTTTGCCGGATTCTTGTATTTCCCAATGATTCGGTTGGCTTCGGCTTGTCGACCCTGACTCGCAAGATATTCAGCCACCTTGTTGATCAAATACGAAAAACTATTGACGGAGAATGCATTGGAAGGCCAGTTGTACTCTTTCTCCTTGAGATTGAAATCGAATTTGTCGATGTCCAGTTTTTGGTAGATCGGTTCGACTTTATCGTACTGCCCATGTTCCAGGTGGTATTGGATGAGCAGCAGATGAGAAAGATTTCCCATCCCATTTAGTTTTTCACGCGTAAGAATGGTTGTAAAAAGAGAATCGATCCGGATCAAATCTCTTTCTTCAAGAGGGGAGTAGTTTTTTTCTTCCCCGGACGTGTCGTTGGTGCCATTTCCGAAAATATAATTCTTAAGCCAGGTATAAATCAACTCAACATCCTTCTCATCGGTGTAGAATTCTTTTACAAGATCGTGGTCAATCAGGTAATGAAGAAAATTCACGGCATAAAACTTCGGCACATGGAACGAACGGGACCATGCTTTCTGAAAGTGATCGGGATACAAGAACAAATTTTTCCGCCTGATTTTAGTCTGGGCTCTCCCTTGATTGAAGATGGTCATTTCCTGCACCAAATAAGCGGGCGATACCTGCCTGTATTCCACAACTGATTTTGAAAATAGCGAATCCAGTTGTGCCGGCGTGGCCTTTGAACGCCGGTCGTGAACCAATTTTGAAAATACGGAACCGCGATGTTTGTAGTAAAGCGATAAATTGAAATGCAATTCGTCGGGCAGTTTGGAATTTTTCCTTAATTCAATTTCGTACAAGTCAAAAAGCTTCCCCATGAGATCTTCATTAAATAAATCAAGGTTCATGTTGTGGTTTTCGCCGACCCACATTTTGTTGGAAAAATCCATGGTATATATTCCGCTGTAGTTCAGCCATACCTCGAAAAATGCATCGGTTCTCGCCCTGTACTTATCGCAGATGTACCAAATCAGTTCGTGCATGGGGATGATGTGATTGTATTGGAGCAAATAGGCGGCGACATGGGCAGGACCGTTTGTATAGGTCGGATAAGCGTAATTGTATTTGATCAAACTATCGATGCAGGATTTAATGACCGAAAAGTTTCCTTGAGTGCTATACAGATAAGCGAGCTGCTGATAACCTCCGTTATGAGAAATGAGATTGCCGCGGTTGTAGTTTACTTTGCTATCGACCGGAAATAGCTTATTGAAGTGCCGGATTCCGGATTCTCCCTCAAAGGGTGAAATGCTTTTGAGAATCTGCTGAATCTCTGTGTTGGACAATACTTTATTATTCAACAGGTGTTCGAGACCATCATCAATTGCCCGTGCATCAGGAAGCTCATCATCAACATGGACTACGAGGGCATCCATTATTAATCCATGCAGCTCCGATAAAGCTCTTTTAAATGGCTCCTGGAGGTCGGGGTCTTGAAAGAAGTATAAGTACTGCGAAGCCTGGATGATCATCATGTTAACCGCATTGAATCGAACGGTCAGCGCACCCTTTTCTTGAGCAGGCTTCCCGGCCGATCGCAATAGGCTATCCATATAAAGGAGTGACTTTTTCCGGACGGGGGGATTGGATGAATTTGCCATCCAGGCAAATTCGGTATAAACGTCTTTTGCTACGCCAAATTTTGCTTCTTCCGGGAGGCCGTCGGTAATTCGTTTGAAGGACCCGGGTCTTAGCATTTCTGAAAAGATCAAAAAGATCGCTTTGTTGCCCGAAATAACTCTGGGATCCGGAATGAGCGCTTCAGCTTCAGTGAAGACCTGACGAACGACACGATCATTTTCCTTTCTTCGCCCGTCCAAATAAAAGTAGGCGCAAAGCAGGATAATAAACAGGACGGCAACCCCGGCCGCAATTTTGGTCGCTCCATGTCGAACAATCATCCGGGTGACGAGATGTTTCTTTGCACTCCTTTTCAGAAACCCCTGGGCATAATTAATCGTAGACCGGGCTTCTGCCAATCGGCTCGATATGGGGAGCCCCGGATCGAGGTAGCGGTTCACCCAATAGGTATTGGGTTTTAATTCCTCATACCAGTTTTCAAAATAGGTCAAGGGGCCGATAGAAAGGAGAAAACCATTTGACTTTTGGCTCGCCAGCCACCGATCCAGTTGTTTCTTAAAATCCTCATAAACGGTAAGGTGTTCATATTCTTCCTTCGCCCAGCTCGTGAGCAATTCCCAGTTCCGGATCAAACTTTCGTGTGTGATATCCAAAACCGTTTCGGGTGTTAAATGGCGCGATTCAGGATCTTCTGAAATATACGGCCGGAGAAATGTGTTGCCGGGTTCACGGAAAATATCCAGGATGGCCCCCACTTCTTGCCAGGTCAATGCTGGTCGTGCGATAATCTCGGTAATCTCCTGAAGGGTCATCCGGTTGCGCACGGCTCTCCCTTCGTCCATTTTTGTAAGACAGGTGAATGCGACTTTTATAACGAGCTGTGCATCCTCATCGCTGACCTTCTTGTCGTGCCCCTGGTTATAGTGGCTGGAGGCTGACAAGAATAGTTTATTGGCATGGGTATCGATGATGCGCGAGAGGCCCGGTTCATGGTAGGCGGCTTGAAGTTTGGCCGGAAGTGCGGCGAACCAGGCGTCAAATTTTTGGCGATCGCCGGGCGCCAATTCCCCGGCCGGCATCCCACCGGCCATGGCATAGTGAAGCAAGTCCAGTTCTTCTTTGCCGTAGTTGGCCTGAATCCAAACTTCATTCATCGCATGCTCCAGGACGGGCAATTGGTCAATCCCTTCCCCTAAATCATAGACCACACGCTCTGCAAGCCGATTCGTTATCTTATCACCATGCAGGAAGGCAGGCTCCTTCACCACCTGGATAATTTCCTTGCGTTTGAGTCGTGGAACAAAGAATTGAGAAAAGCCGATGAACTCCGGCAAGCCTCGAAAAGCAGCGCATTGGCCGATATAATCGGAGCGCATGGTGGACACGATGTATATCGGAAGGTTTTTCTCAATGGAAATGCGAGCCGTCTCCAATAACAAGTTGATCACCAATTGCGAATCGGCTGAAGGCGCGTTCCGGTAATAGTTTTCAGGATTCGTAAAAAATTCTTCGAACTGGTCAGCAATGATCAACAAATTGGCCGCCCTCCGCTGCAGTTCATCCCGTTCATCTCCAGATGCACTATTCCATGCTTCGCTTTGCTCATCTACAAATAGCGCCGACGTTGTGTAGAGTTCAACGAGCGAAGAAAAACCTCGCTTCAGTTCAACTTCGACAGATTCTTCATTACCAATTCTCAGATTTCGTGAAATGGTTTTGCTCAGATTATGGAGTGGTGTTCTTTCCGGACGGAAGTCTGCCACTACCCAGTTGGTATATTTCGCCTTGAAGAAACCGGCTCTCGCATTCGGAACGAGACCTGCGTAGACCAAGGATGACTTTCCATCACCCGAGGCTCCGGTAACCATGAGAAACTTATTGGCTTCCAGCAACGCCGTGAGCTGAAGGATTTGTTCTTCAC
>JBGPGZ010000277.1:0-5989 GCA_041484175.1 Cyclobacteriaceae bacterium
AGGACGTTGGCGAAGCGATTGGAGAGGGTATCCAGCTGGGAATAGGTAAAATCCGTGACTGAAAGGTCTTTTCGAATCCATCTTAGTGCAATGCAATCCTTCAGAAGTCCATGAGCATGCTTCCCAATAGCCTCATAAGCCATGTTATAACCTTGTCCCCCTGGCAACCCAGCGAGTGCCTTTTTTTCTTGCGCCCAGTTAAAGGATGCATAAAGGGATTGATAGTCCTTCAGATTAGGCGATTCGACAACAGGCTGAAAATGCGAAATTGACATGTATAAACGTAATCTGATATCACTGCCGTGCCAATGACCAAAGTCAGATGACGCGCTGATGCCCGTCAGCATCATACCTGGTAAGGGATACTTACTTTACCAAGAATCCAATTCTAGAAAATCCATGAAATCCATATTGGTTCCCGCCGATTTTTCATGGCCTTCGCAACAGGCATATAAATTTGCCATGGACATCGCCTCTGTCAATCAGGGTGAGGTTTTTGTGCTGAAGGTAATTGACCCGCCTATCATTTTTGAAACGGAATTTGATGTGATACCCTATTCGTTCGAGCCTGCACTGCTTAAGGAAATCGAAAACGAGGCTAAAAAAAACTTCGATAAAATGAGGAACATGTTTGCTAAAGTGACTTGCCCTGTGAGTTTTCATGTCAATCATGGACCCGTGATTCCAACGATCAGAAGATTCATCGATGATAACAAGATTGACCTCGTAGTCATGGGTACCCATGGGGTCAGCGGCCTAAAGGAATTCTTTGTAGGGTCGAATACGGAGAAGATAGTCCGATTTTCGCCAGTTCCTGTATTTGCTATTCGAAAGGCCCCCACCATTTCATCCGTCAGGAACATTGTATTTCCGAGCACGCTCGATCTCGGCCAAATGGAGTTGATCAATAAAGTCAAGGCGCTTCAGGATTTTTTCCATGCCAGACTGAACATTGTATTTGTCAATACTCCGGTTAATTTCAAACGGGGTATCGAAGTTGAGGAGGCGTTCAGGAAATTTGAAAAGCAATACCAATTGAAGAACTGCACGCTGAATATACGAAATGAGTTGTACGAGGTGGACGGCATTATGGGTTATGCCCAGGAAATAAAAGCCGACATGATTGCGATGGCCACGCATGGTCGAAGGGGCCTGGCGCATTTGTTGGCCGGCAGCGTAGCCGAGGACACGGTAAATCGGGTAGATTGTCCTGTCTGGACATTCTCAATCAGGAATTAACCGATGCTATGCGGCAATCCATCCTCCATCCACGGCAATCGCCTGACCCGTAACAAAAGAGGCTCCGTCGGAGGATAGCCATATGACAGCCTCCGCTACTTCCTCCGGTTTCCCCATGCGGCCGACCGGTTCCATATTTTCATATTGTTTTTCTACAGCCTTGTCTTTGCCGGTTACCCGATCAATCATCGGCGTTTTGATAACACCCGGGCATACCGCATTCACGCGAACACCCAACTTTGCATTTTCCAATGCGGCCGTTTTGGTGAGTCCCACAACACCGTGTTTGGTGGCTACGTAAGCTGGTAATCCTGGAAATCCCACAAGCCCTGCAATGGAGGCACAATTGACGATAGACCCTTTTCCTTGTTTGACCATCTGAGGAATCTGATACTTCATGCACAGCCAGACACCTTTGAGGTTTATTCCGATGGTCTTGTCCCAATTCTCTTCCGTACATTCGGCAGTGGCGCCCATTGCGCCTTCAATGCCCGCATTGTTATAGGCAAAATCAAGCCTGCCATACGCGGCTATCGTTTTTTCCATTAACATTTTTACCTCGTTGCTCTTGGATACATCGCACTTTACAAAAATGGATTCAGCGCCAGCCGCCTTGATCCGTTTCATTGTTTCCTGATCTTTGTCTTCTATCCAATCAGCAACAACGACTTTTGCACCACGTTGAGCAAAGGCCACGGCTGTGGCTTGGCCGATACCAAAACTCCCCCCGGTCACGAGAGCAACTCTATTTTCAAATATCTTTTCCATATGCTTTATTTTGATTTGAATTCGAAGATAAACCAACGAGCCCATCCCGGAATTGATTTTAATTATTGACAAAGGTGATTTAAGTCATTTTTCTCGTTGATGATGATCATATGTCAATAATGGTGTGAAAGGATACTTTTGAAAAATAAATTTTTGCCATGAAAAAGATTCTTGTACCCTGTGATTTTTCAGACCCTGCCGTACAGGCATTCAAATTTGCCCTTGAAATCGCCAATCAAAGCAAAGGCGAAGTAATTTTACTGAACGTCATTGAGCTCCCGGTGATGCACGATACCCTCCTGATGCCTACACTCAATTTTGAGGAGGAGTTTCTCAAAGACATGAAGACAGGCGCCGAAAAGAACTTCAAGAAGATGGAATCCAAATGGGTGAGCGGGGAGGCGAAAGTAAGGTCTTTTGTAAAGTATGGACCCATCACGTTGACCATTAGCAGTTTTGCGGAAGAAAAGAAAGCAGACTTGATCGTCATGGGAACCAAAGGCGTTTCGGGTCTTAAGGAGTTTTTTGTGGGGTCCAATACGGAAAAGATCGTCCGCAGGTCTCCCGTACCTGTTATCGCGGTAAAAAAATTCATAAAGTCCTCGTTGATCAAGAATATTGTATTTCCGAATACCCTGGAGACCGATCAGGAAGATCTTACCATGAAGGTAAAATCGCTGCAAGAGTTTTTCAATGCCAAGCTTCACATCCTGTATGTCAATACACCCGCCGCCTTTCGGCGGGATACAATCACCAAAAAGGACCTCAGTGACTTTGCCAAGCGCTTCATGATAAAGAACTTTACCTTGAATGTCTTCAATGACCTGGATCAAGAGTCGGGTGTGATCAATTTTGCATACGAAATTGGCGCCGACATGATTGCGATGGCCACGCACGGGCGTAAGGGACTCAATCATCTGATGAACGGCAGTATTGCCGAAGACATAGTCAACCATTTGGGCTGTCCGATCTGGACTTGCACGGAAAAGTGAGGCGGTGAAACAGTGGAGGAGATGCCGGCCACATGTTTTGGACTTCCTGCACCACGGTCATAAAGCTTGAATCTTACCAGGCACCTTCAAGCCGTTCCGCATCGGACATGATCCGATTAAAACAGATATAAATCATTAGATTGGGTAACTTTTCTCAAACTTCGATGGTGGTATCTCGTGATAGTTTTGACTCACAAAAATGGCTAAAATGAAAAAAATACTGGTCCCTTTCGATTTTTCGAAACCCGCTGTCAATGCGTATCGTTTTGCATTGGATGTGGCTGCTCAGTCCAATGGTAAGGTTCACTTGCTTCATATTATAGAGCTTCCCGCGATGCCCAACACGAGGTTTGCCCCGGTGCGATCCCTGGAGGAATCCCTGGCAAAGGAAACAAAGGATAAATTTGAAAAGATAATAGCTCAGTATTCCGCAGAAGGAGTGAAGGTTGCTACCGCGGTTGAATTTGGAGTGCCCGTCAAAAAGATCCTGAATTACGTGACGGAACACTCACTGGATCTCATTATTATGGGGTCTCATGGCGCCCGGGGTTTGCGTGAATATTTGATTGGTTCAAATGCTGAGAAAATTGTGAGGACGTCGCCCGTACCGGTGCTGGTGGTAAAAGACTACTACAAAGGCCCCGTAAAAAACATTGTATTCCCAAACACATTGAATACAGAAAATCAGGAGGACCTTATCATGAAGGTAAAAGAATTGCAGAATTTCTTCAAAGCACACCTTCATATTGTATATGTAAACACACCCGTGAATTTCACGTCAGATACATTGACGATGGAACGGCTCAATGCCTTTGCCAA
This sequence comes from Cyclobacteriaceae bacterium, assembly GCA_041484175.1. Taxonomy (GTDB): domain Bacteria; phylum Bacteroidota; class Bacteroidia; order Cytophagales; family Cyclobacteriaceae; genus ELB16-189. The sequence continues at coordinate 3,819 of JBGPGZ010000277.1, forward strand.
AAGGTTTATGTTCAAGGACTATACAATTCGTGTTTTCAACCACTGGTACGAAGACTTGGGCATCATTCAATACGCCAATTCCATTCGTGCCGATCTAATTGTCATGGGGACCCATGGTCGCAAGGGTCTTTCTCATTTAATAAGCGGTAGCATGGCCGAAGACATAGTAAATCATGTAAAAGCCCTCATTTGGACGTATGTTATGAAGGAAGGCCGGAAAAAGTAAATCATGGCTTTGGTTGCAACAGATGTTGATCTGAAATGTTATCACTGCGGGCTACCGTGTGAAGACGCGATATGGCTGGAGGAAAAGTCATTTTGCTGCTACGGATGCAAAACCGTTTTTGAAATACTGAATGAAAACGATCTCTGTGAATATTATTCCTTTGATCAGACTCCGGGGATCAGCTTGCGGCGTGTCAGCGAAGAATCGTATTCCTATCTGGATGAGCCTGCCGTGCGAAAGAAGTTGATGGAGTTTGACTCCGCTTCCTTTGCGCGCGTCCGGTTTTATGTGCCGGCCATACATTGTGTTTCTTGCATTTGGCTATTGGAAAACCTTCAACGGCTTAACAAAGGAATTTTGAGGTCGGAGGTGAATTTCGCGGGCAAGACGGTGGAGATTGATTTCAACCCGGCTGAAATTACGCCCGGAAAATTGGCGCTTCTGCTTGCTTCCCTGGGTTATGTCCCACAGATTTCACTGGGTGGCGAGAAAAAAAGGTCCCCCAGCATATTGATTACCAGGCTGGCTGTAGCTGGGTTTGCTTTTGGTAATATTATGCTGTTGAGCTTTCCGGAATACCTTGGCCTGGACGATTCCGACAAAACTTTACGCGCTCTTTTTTCCTTCTTGAATATTGTGTTGGCTGTTCCGGTCATCATCTTTAGCGCCCGTGATTATTTTGTCAATGCATGGAAAAGTTTTTTGCAAAAGCAGGTCAATATCGATGTTCCCATTGCGACAGGTTTGCTGGCCTTGTTTTCGCGCAGTGTGTATGACATTCTCACGCACAACGGCCCAGGCTACCTGGATTCGTTCACTGGCCTCGTTTTCTTTTTGTTGATCGGGCGCTGGTTTCAAAGCATGACGTATGAGAGCCTGGCCTTTGATCGGGATTACAAATCTTATTTTCCGTTGGCCGTGCAAAAACTGAATGGCATGGATTGGGTATCCGTCATCATTCATGATGTTGAAATCGGCGATCGGATTAGAATCCGAAATTCAGAAATCGTTCCGGCAGACAGTAATTTGCTTTCCGAAAAGGCCTGTATCGACTATAGTTTTGTTACGGGGGAATCGAAACCGGTGAGTGCCACGCGGGGTGAAATGGTGTACGCCGGCGGCAGGCTCATTGGGCAGCCGATTGAGCTTGTCGTGATCAAGAAAATTTCCCAGGGTCAATTGACGAGCTTGTGGAACAATCCCGTCTTTCAAAAACCGGACGGGTGGGGATATCGGAAGATGATTGACCGCGCTGCAAAATGGTTTACCCTGGCAGTGATGGTCCTCGCTTTTGTTACCACTGTTGTTTGGTACGTTTATGATCCGTCAAGAGCATGGTTGGTGTTGACATCCGTGCTAATAGTGGCGTGCCCATGTGCCTTGGCCCTGGCAGCGCCCTTTACCTACGGAACAATGCTGCGTGTGTTTGGAAGAAATCATCTCTATTTGAAAAATGCCGATGTCATTGAACGGATGGCTTCGGTTGATGCCATTGTCTTTGATAAGACCGGCACGGTGACCTACACGAAGGGGCCCCAGGTGCACTTTGAAGGAGAAATGGGTGACGTGGAAACCGCCTGGGTCAAAACGTTAACCAGTTATTCAACTCATCCGTTGAGTAATCTGATCACCCGTTCTATCCATTTGACAAGCGAAGGCCCCGTTCAAGCCTTCAAAGAATGTCCGGGGCGAGGCATCGAAGGACTCATTGAAGGCCATCTTATCAAATTGGGATCAGGTGCCTATGTGGGGTTCCATCAGAAAGTAAACCCACAAGCCACGTTTGTTTTTGTTTCGATCGATGGGCAAATAAAGGGCTATTTTTCGATCGCCCTTGCCATCCGGAAAAACCTTAGGCAAATGATTTTGCGTCTGGGAAAAAGAAGTCTAGCGTTGCTTTCCGGCGATCATGAAACTGACCGGGCAGCGATGAGCGCGCTTTTCA
>JBGPGZ010000278.1:0-5969 GCA_041484175.1 Cyclobacteriaceae bacterium
AACATCTGTGCAAACGGTCAGGCAACCGATGGTATTGTGGTTACCTTATTTGATTCCGGGCGCAATAAGGTCGCGACCAGCAAAATCAACGGCCAGTTTATCGCTGCCATCGCCTATCCCTGCAATGCTACCGGCATCTATTACATTCAGTATACCTTTGACGGATCCGCCTCTCATTGTGGGGGCAGTGCGCTGGGATTCAAGCGGTAGCCTGGTCATTGGTCATTGGTAATTAGTAATTAGTAATTAGTAATTAGTAATTAGTAATTAGTAATTAGTAATTGGTCATTGGTAGTTGGCAGTTGGTTGCTGAAGGGTACATTCCATTGCCGTTCGCGCCAAAGGCATCCCTTCGAGTGGAAAACCGCACATAATCTTGGAACTTGAAACCCGATCCTTCCGTTCAGTTTAAGCCTGCCGATTTATAACGGTAGCGCTGGCCTGGGCGGTTGGAAATACGATCAAGTCTGCGATCACTACGTGCGCCGGCCTGGTAAGGGCGAATAAGATCAGGTCGGCAATGTCTTCTCCTTTCAACGGTTGTATTCCTTTGTAAACATTTGTCGCGCGGGCATTGTCTCCTTTGAATCGCACCAGGGCAAATTCAGTTTCCACCATCCCCGGATGAATCGCCGTCACCTTGATTCCATACGCATTTAAATCAATCCTCATCCCCTGGCTGAGCGCATCGACCGCAAACTTGCTCGCACAATACACGTTGCCGTTGGCATAGACCTCTTTGCCTGCAATAGAGCCGAGGTTGACGATGTGACCCGACTTCCGCTCCACCATCCCCGGCAGGATTGCACGCGACACGTAAAGCAATCCTTTCACATTGATATCCATCATCGCATCCCAGTCATCCTCATTGCCTGATTGAATCGGATCCAGGCCGTGGGCATTCCCGGCATTGTTGATAAGCACGTCAATTCCCCTCCATTCTTTCGACAAAGATGCCACGGATTTCTTTACTGCTTCCTTGTCACGCACGTCGAAAGATAAGGTTGTAATTTCGGTCATCGCGGATAATTCCCGTTCCAGCTCTTTCAACCGGTCCTTCCTCCTGCCACACAGGATGAGTTTGAAATCGTTGGCTGCCAGCAGGCGGGCAGTGGCTTCGCCAATTCCCGATGTGGCTCCTGTAATGATTGCGATTCGCTTGTGGGTCATGGTTATTGGAAAATAAAATAAACGGAAATGGTATTGGTATTGAGCCGCTTGAGCGGGGCATGATAAACGCTGGGATCCGCTGCGAGCATATTTACCAAGCCCCTGGAAAACCGGATCTCCTGCGAAAACTTGAAGAGTGGAAAATAAAAGTCAAAGCCAAGACCCCCTTCCAAACTCAAGTTTGTTTTTCTGATCGCCAGGTTAGCCGTAATGGATTGAACGTCATTCTTGCCCGAAGCCTCAATACCCGGTGTGAATCCTCCGACCATATACATGCGCACATTACCCCTCCGCATGGATTTGTATTTTAGCAACATCGGAAATTCCACCATGGTGGTTTCCACGAATTGGGTGTCGCTGATCCGGTTGGTGTAATAATAGGTCAGTTTATGACCATAAAATCCTGCTTTTGGCATGATGCGCAGGTCGAGGAATTCATTCATGCGCAGGTTAACCAGGAACCCCAGCGAAAATCCGGGGGAGAAAGAAGGGATCACCGAATGGACCGTATCAAACTGCGGGTTAACAAATTGGTTCGAATAGTTCACCTGGTAGGCAGAGGTATGCACCCCGATCGCGAAACCATAGGTTAACTTTTTATCGTCATAATGCGGATTGTGCTGCCGGGCCCAATTAAAAAGCTGGCCATGCAGGGTGAACGGCATCGCGAATAATAAAAGGATAATTCCTATTTTATTCCTGTATAGAGCGAACTTATACCAAATGTCAGTGGCGTGCATGCAGTGTGTTTATAACCCAGGCCGGAAAGGATCGCGATAAACTCTTTTCCGTCGGGGAAGGCCTGGACCGATGCTGGCAAATACGTGTAAGCGGCCGAATCGCGTGATACCCATCGTCCTATTTTAGGTAAAATGAATTTAAAATAAAAATGATAAAGTTGCCGGAAAGGAAATACAGTCGGTTTTGAAAACTCTAAAATCACCACTTTGCCCCCGGGCTTCAACACCCGGAGCATTTCCTCAAGTCCCCTTTCCAGGTTTTCGAAGTTTCTTACCCCAAAGGCAACGATGATAGCGTCGAACTTATTTTCCTCAAACGGAAGTTTTTCGGAGTCGCCGTGACGAAGTTCAATTCGCGGATAAAAGCCTTTCCTGACCATCTTCCTCCTTCCCACTTCCAGCATCCCTTCTGAGATATCAATACCGATGACCTTGTCAGGGTTCAACTTGAGCGCCTCCACGGCAAAGTCGCCCGTTCCGGTAGCGACATCCAGAATTAATTTAGGTTTGTTGCTTTCCAACTGGCGAATGGCTCTTTTTCTCCAAATCCGATCGATCCCAAGACTGAGAAAGTGATTGAGAAAATCATACCGGCCGCTGATGTTATCAAACATCTTCGCTACCTGTTCTTTCTTGGTAGTGTGATCTCCTTTATAAGGAACTACGGTCATGGATGACTTAATTTCCGAGCACTATAAATTCTACACGGCGATTAAGTTCGCGGCCTTCTTTTTCATCATCGTTGCTGGCCAGTGGCTTTTCTTCACCGTAGCCCACCGAGGTTACGCGGCGCGGATCAATTCCTTTAGAAGTAAGAAAACTTCGTACGGCATCCGCCCTGCGTTGGGAAAGTCGTTTGTTCACAGCGTTGGAACCAAAGCTATCGGTGTGTCCCGAAATTTCAACCTTCATGCTTCCGTTTTGCTTCATCATCGCCTCCAGCTTATTCAGTTCCGAATACGACTCTTGTTTAAAGGATGCCTTGTCAAAATCAAAGTATATGTTCCTCAATACGGAACTGACACCAACAGCAACTCTTCTCATGGCAACCGTATTCGTTACGGACTTTGGTGGTGAAGAGGCCCCCTCCAGGCGCACGAGTTGATTGACGAAAACATATCCAGCGAGTTCTATCGAAAGCCGGTAGTCCTTCGCCGCCATCGCCTTAATTGAAAACTCATATACCCCTTCCCCCTGACTGGCCATTCCAACCATCACATTGTCTTTCAATCCTTGTAAACGTACCTTTGCCTCGAGGGGGTTTTGATCCTGCGCATCAACGACCTTGACAATGTATTGAAGGGGCTGTGCCTCAACTTTCGTTGGTTCCTCCTTCCGCGGCTCTTCCTTCTTTACTGGTTCAGGGTCTTTGGTTACCAAAGGCTCCGGATCCTTGGCCGCCACAACAGGCTCTTTCTTTGTTTCATCCGGCACGGTGACCACGTAAATGTCCGAATAACCCACGCCGTCATCTCTGACCGAAGCATAATAGCCGCGCTTACCATCCCGCGTGATCACATAAAATACATCGTCATCCGGCGTGTTGATGGGGTAACCCAGGTTAACCGGTTCAGCCCATTCATTCTTCTCCAGGTTGAGCAACGTGCTTTTGAAAATATCAAACCCTCCCATACCTTTTCTTCCGCGGGAGCTGAAGTACAGGGTTTTTTCATCATAATCGATAAAAGGCGCGTCTTCATCCAACTCCGTGTTAATCAAAGGGCCCAGGTTTTTTACCCGGCTCCATTCCCCTTTGGTATTTTTGGTGCAACCATAAATATCAGATCCACCCAATCCCCCCGGTCGCTCGCTTGCAAAGTAAAGCGTATTGCCATCCTTGGTGATGGTAATCGACGATTCGCGGTACGTGGAATTTATTAACCCGGGTAAAGCCACTGGCGCGCCCCATGTCCCGTTTTTTTGCCGCTTGCTGAAGAAGATATCGCCATTGCCCTCGTCCTGATAAAGAAAAAGCGTGTTCCCGTCCGGGGACAGCGCGAGATTGGAGTTGTTAAATTTCGTATTCAGGGGAGGACCAATGTTTTTTGCTTTCGCCCAGGCGCTGCCCGACTTCGTTGAAGTGAAAATATCTTCATACGGTTTGTTGTCCTCCGCCACGTTTTCAAAGGTATTTCCGTCTCTTCTTCGCGTTGTGAATACGATCTCGCTTTCATTTTCATTGAGCACCGGACCGTAGTCCTCAAATTCCGAATTAATTTCCCGTCCGATATTGACAATGGAATAATTCTTGGGATTGGCGACAAATTCCTTTCCGTTCTGACATTCATAGATATTGCGCTCCACTTCTTTCAATTCTACTTTATCCTTTCCCTGGTAATTCGGATTCTTCTGAAGCTTGGCGCGGTAAAGGGTGTAATATTTGATGGCGTTGTTAAAGTCCAGGCCATACTGGTAACCTTTTCCAATCCAGTATTCAAGGTCAAACCGGAAGGCCCGGTTCTGGCGATAAATCCGCAAAAAGAACTTGGTGGAAAAGTCTTTGTTGATGGTGAGGATATGCATTTGCCCAGCCGCAAAATTGGCCTTGATGTTGGTGGTATCAAAGTCAGCGGCCGTCACCATGATATCCCGTGCATCGTCCATGGCTTTTGTCTCCGCCATGATCAGGTCGGCCTGCTCCATATACAACTTCGATTGCTCTTTGTCTTGTTGTTGAGCAGAGGCTTTGTGAACGATGACAGTAAATACAGTTAAAAAAATCAGTGCTCTGAAGCGACCGTGCATGTTAAAAAAAATGATTTGGTACTAAATTAAATAATTTTATGCAATGCCTGAGGGGCAATTTAGCAAAATAGTTGGACAATGAAAGCTACAAAATGCACCCATAACTAACACGAAGCTTACATTCTTAGTATTTTGCCCTTCAATTAATACTTTAAGTACTTTCCATGGTCATCAAGACTGCCGAATTTGTCATAAGCAATACTCAAATAAGCCTGTGCCCCAGCCCTGACAAACCCGAGTTTGCCTTTATTGGGCGGTCCAATGTAGGCAAGTCATCGCTCCTCAATATGCTCACAGGCCGGAACAAGTTGGCCAAGGTTTCTACGCGGCCAGGTAAAACTCAAACGATCAATCACTACTTGATCAATGATTCGTGGTATCTGGCGGATCTTCCCGGTTACGGCTTTGCTGTCGCGAGCCAGACGAACCGTTACCAATGGAGCAAGATGATCGAACAGTACTTGCTTACACGCGAAAATCTGTACTGTACGTTTATCCTGTTGGATGCACGGCTTACCCCTCAGCCGAAAGACCTCGATTTTATTCACTGGTTAGGCGGTAAGAACATCCCGTTGGCGCTGGTCCTGACCAAGGCTGATAAACTTTCACGTAATGAGTTGGCCAGTTCGATCAGCCTGTATAAAAAAACACTGGAAAAAACCTGGGACGAACTCCCCCCTTTTTTTGTGACCTCCGCTGAAACCAAAACAGGCCGGGAGGAGGTTTTGGGTTTTATTGCAGAAGCCCTGGAACGCCACAATTAAATTTTATTATTTTTGTCGCGCTAAAAATTCAACATGGAGCTTTCAGAAATTGCATCGATTAGCGGCAAAGGTGGATTATACAAGGTCCTCAAACCAACCAAGTCCGGCGTCATCCTGGAGTCATTGGATGAAGCCAAAAGCAAACTGGTTGCCGCTGCGACCCAGCAGCTTTCACTGTTGAACGAGATTTCCATTTATACGACAACCAAGGAGGGAACCGCTTCCCTGGAAGGAGTTCTCAAAAAAATACATCAGGATTTTGGTAATGATTTGGGCGTGGACGCAGAATCGGACGCCTCTGAATTAAAAGCCTTTCTTAAATCAGTGCTGCCGGAATACGATGAAGGGAGAGTCTATGTGTCTGACATTAAAAAACTGATCCGGTGGTACAGCGTGCTGGCGCGGTTTGCTCCGGAAATTTTAACCGGTAAGCAGTAGCCGGTTATCGGTGATCGGTAGGTCGGTATTCGGTAGGTCGGTAATCGGTAGGTCGGTAATCGGTAGGTCGGTAATCGGTAGGTCGGTAATCGGTAGGTCGGTAATCGGTAGG
>JBGPGZ010000279.1:0-5967 GCA_041484175.1 Cyclobacteriaceae bacterium
ATGGAAGATTACACCTATCACTTTGATCCTTCCAACCCATCGGTATTGGGTGCTCACATGCTCGAAATCTGTGAGTCGATTGCACAAGGAAAGCCGTCGTGCGAAATTCATCCGCTGGGCATCGGTGGAAAGGCCGATCCCGTAAGGCTCGTATTTAATAGCGCTCCGGGACCAGCACTCAACGCTTCGCTGATTGATATGGGCAACCGTTTTCGTTTAATAGTGAATGAAGTTGAAGCGATTGCCCCCCTCCATGACTTGCCAAAACTCCCGGTAGCCCGGGTACTTTGGAAGCCATGCCCGGATATGCAGACTGGGTGTGCAGCATGGATTTATGCTGGCGGAGCCCACCATACGTGTTACAGTCAAAGTCTTACGGCAGAACACCTTCAGGATTTTGCCGACATCGCAGGAATCGAATGCATACTCATTGGAAAAAACACCAACCTGCATCAGTTAAAAAATGAGTTGCGGTGGAATGAGACGTATTACAAGTGATGGATACTGGATTCTGGTCGCTGGATTCTGTGTCGCTCCAGAATCAATAGAATCCAGCATCGGGAATTCAGCATTATTTTCAATTCGTAATTAATTTCGAATGAATACCTCACTCGTTCTCTCCGATTACCTTGTCATTGTTACCTATTTTATTATCGTGTCCGGCTATGGGTACTGGATTTATCAAAGGAAAAAGAAGGCAGCAACGAACACAAAGGATTTTTTTCTCGCCGAGGGATCCCTTACCTGGTGGGCGATCGGAGCCTCATTAATTGCTTCCAACATTTCAGCTGAACAATTTATAGGAATGAGTGGTGAAGGTTTTTTCGTGGGCATCGCTGTGGCTGCCTATGAGTGGATTGCTGCCATAGCGCTCATCATTATTGCAGTGTGGTTTATTCCCATCTACCTGAAGAATAAAATATATACCATGCCCCAGTTCTTGAAAATGCGCTATAATGAAACGGTAGCATTGATTATGGCCATTTTCTGGTTATTCTTATATGTTTTCGTCAACCTTACTTCCATTCTTTACCTCGGAGCACTCGCCATCAATGGATTGGTGGGTGGTGAGTCGCTACACACAGTCATGATCGGCCTTGCAATTTTTGCTTTGGTCATTACGTTGGGCGGCATGAAGGTCATCGGATTTACTGATGTTATTCAGGTGGGCGTATTGATTATCGGAGGTCTTGCAACCACCTACCTTGCTCTTACGATCGTGGGTGATAAGTTTGGAATGGGGCCTGACGCGATCGCGGGATTTAAAGTGCTGATGAAGGATGCGCCTGATCATTTTAAGATGATACTAAATAAACCGGCCCCGGATGCGCCGCAGCAATACATTGATAAGTATCTCGTCTTGCCTGGGATTGCGATGTATTTTGCCGGACAATGGATTGTTAATCTCAATTATTGGGGATGCAATCAATACATTATTCAACGCGCCTTGGGTGCCAATTTGCAAACGGCGCGCACCGGTATACTCTTTGCAGGCTTTCTGAAATTGATGATGCCTGTCATTGTAATGCTTCCGGGTATTGCTGCCTATGTTTTATACAAGAACGGTCACTTGCCACAATTGGAAGGCGGGAGCAAGGACGGGGCTTATTCGGCCATTCTCGGTTTTTTACCCAGTGGATTAAAGGGACTCGCTATCGCAGCCTTAACCGCGGCCATTGTTGCTTCGCTGGCGGGCAAGGTAAACAGCATTTCTACCATTTTTACCCTGGATATTTACAAGAAATATTTCAGGAAAGAAGCGGATGAAAGCCAATTGGTATGGATTGGCAGGTTGACCGTCTTGGTATCCATGATCGTGGCAATCGTTTTTACCTGGAGCGATTTGCTGGGTATTGGAGGTGAAGGCGGCTTTACATTTATTCAAAAATATACCGGGTTCATCAGCCCCGGTGTTTTTGCGATGTTTATTCTGGGTATGTTTTGGAAACGCACCACGGGCGCTGCTGCCATCGCCGGTGTGATTACTGGATTTGCACTTTCCGTGTTCTTCAATCAATTTGCCCCCCAGGTCTTTGGCCGTGAAACATTATTCTATTCTGCCTACCCGAATGGCCAGGGTGGCTTCGAGATACCTTTTCTCATTTGCATGGGGTTGTCCTTTCTCTTTACACTGGTGGTGATGGTCATCATGAGTTTAGCAGGACCAAAAATAAACCCCAACGCATTTATGCTTGACAAAGAAATGTTCCGGGTCAGGCCTTCAACCTTGTTTTTAATTATAGCAACGCTCTTGATCCTGGTGGCGATTTATGTAAAATTTTGGTGAAAATTCTAAAATTCGAATTTCTAAAGAAGACCAACGCATGCATATCAGGAAATATAAAAGTCAGGACAGGTTATTGTTGGCTGTTGATTGTATCATACTCGGCTTTGATGGCAAGCAAATGAAAGTTTTGCTGATCAAACGGGGATTCGAACCAGAAAAAGGAAAGTGGTCGTTGATGGGAGGTTTTGTGAATAAGAATGAGAATGTCGATGAAGCCGCCGCCAGAGTTTTAGAGCAACTGACCGGCCTTAGGAACATATACATGGAACAATTATTTTGCTTCGGTGACACGGATCGCGACTCTGCTGGCCGGGTAGTTTCCATTGCCTACTTTGCGCTGATTAATATAGTCGAATACAATGAGCGACTCACCAGCGATCATGAAGCCCGTTGGTTTCCCCTTAATAAAATACCCGCCTTGATCTTTGATCACAAGCAGATGATGCAAAAAGCCAAAGAACGCCTTCAGCAGAAAGTGGCCAATCACCCGATCGGATTTGAATTACTACCCATCAAATTTACGCTACCCCAACTCCAAAGCTTATACGAAGGCATCTATGAAGCTCCGCTCGACAAACGAAACTTTACCCGAAAAATCCTTTCACTCAATATTTTAAAAAAACTGACGGAGAAGGAAAAAGAGTCTTCCCGGAAAGGCGCGTTTTATTTTGTTTTTGACAGGGAAAAGTATGCTAAGCTGGAGCATGAGGGTATAAAATTTTTGTAATACGACCGGACTCATTCATGACTTCCAATTCTGTTAATTAAATGTAAATTGGATCGCCTTGTATTCCGTTTTAGAGTTTGATTCACCTAACATGGCCTTCGTATGAAAAGAACCGCATTGATCTTCTTTACGACATTTTTATTGCCTCAACTTCACGCACAAAATCAATTCGTAGTGCACACAGATTTAGGCAAGGAAAAAATCAACAAACATATTTATGGCCATTTCTCAGAACATTTGGGTCGCTGTATCTACGGTGGATTCTATGTAGGAGAAAGCAATACAAAAATTCCAAATACCAAAGGAGTTCGCAACGATGTAATTGAGGCGTTAATAAAACTGAAAGTTCCAAATCTAAGGTGGCCCGGCGGCTGTTTTGCCGACACGTACCATTGGAAAGATGGCATCGGCCCCAAAAGCCAAAGACCGGTCATGGTAAACCGATGGTGGGGAGGTGTTACGGAAGACAATAGTTTTGGCACGCACGATTTTCTGGATATGTGCGAAAGAATCGGCGCAGAACCGTATCTCGCCGGCAATGTGGGAAGCGGCACCGTTCAGGACTTTGCCGATTGGGTGCAATATGTAAATTTTGACGGTGTTAGCCCCATGTCATTAAGACGAAAGGAGAACGGCCGCGAAAAGCCATGGAAAGTTTCACTATGGGGCGTTGGCAATGAGGCATGGGGTTGCGGCGGCAATATGAAGGTCGAATTTTATGCCAACATCTACCGGCAATATGCGACGTTTACGGCGGATTGGTCCAACAGCGGTAAATTATTCCGGGTAGCTTCCGGTGCCAACAGTTCCGACTATCATTGGACGGAGGTCCTCATGCGGGATATTCCGCACAACCTGATGGAGGGTGTTGCCTTGCATCACTATTCTGTTGTGGAGTGGAACGCAAAGGGTTCAGCTACCGATTTTACAGAATCCCAGTACTTTGCCACACTCAAATCAGCGCTGTTTATGGATGAATTGGTGACCAAGCATAGCGCGATCATGGACCAGTATGACGCGGCTAAAAAAATAGCTTTGGTTGTCGATGAATGGGGAGGATGGTATGATGTGGAACCGGGAACCAATCCAGGTTTTCTTTATCAGCAGAATACGCTGAGGGATGCAATGCTTGCCGGTGTTACCCTTAACATATTTAACAATCATAGCGATCGTGTTCGCGTAGCAAACCTGGCCCAGACGATCAATGTCTTACAGGCTGTAATTCTCACCAATGAGGAAAAGATCTTGCTGACTCCAACATATCACGTCATGGAAATGTACAATGTTCATCAGGATGCAACGCTTTTACCCATGGAAATAAAATGCAATACGTACGAATTCGAAGGCAAAAAATTACCTGCCGTCTCAGCGTCAGCCTCACGTGATCAGCAAGGCGCCACGCACATCTCCCTCGTGAATATCGATCCAAAAAATGCACAGGCGATAATGATCGACCTGCAGGGGAGCCGGTTTAATTCCGTCACGGGTCGGATTCTAACGGCTCAAAGAATTCAGGACCATAATACGTTTGAAAACCCAAATAAAATAAAGCCTGAGATCTTCAAGGGTGCAACAATCACCAACACGAATCTAAAGGTGCAATTACCGGCGCTTTCTGTAACGGTATTGGAATTGAAATGACACCCTTGGGGATAATAAAAAAATGGCAAGCCTGAAAGATATGATGAAATGTATTTTTGTTGTCACAATGCTTGCTCTTTGTACGAGCATTGCTTTTTCACAATCGTTAACATGGGTTGTGGATGCCAGCAAACCAACTGCTGAAGTACAACCGACCATGTGGGGGATATTCTTTGAAGACATCAACTTTGGTGCCGATGGAGGGCTATATGCAGAACTTGTCAAAAATCGCTCATTTGAATTCAATACCCCGTTAATGGGGTGGAAAGAACAAAAAAGTGACAAATTCTCTCTCAATAGTGCATCCGGTTACACGCTCATCGTTAACAAGGGAGAAAAAGGGGAATTGAATCCGCGCTTTGCAAGGATCACCGTGAATGCTGACAAGGGTTATGGATTAACCAACGAAGGGTTTCGCGGTATGGGTATCAAAGAAGGTATGCGCTACAACCTCTCTTTTTGGGCAAGTCAACATGAAGGGAGCACTACAAGGATCTTATTTGAATTGGTTGATACTGATGGAAATGTTCTTGGGGGAACAAACCTTGCTCCTTCAGGAAAAGAATGGAAGAATTATAAAGCAAGTTTTACGGCAAGTCGCACCGAATCGAAGGCCAAACTTAATATTTGGTTTGAGGGAAAGGGCGTTATTGATCTCGATATGATTTCTTTGTTTCCCGCGGACACCTGGAAAAATCGCCCGAATGGTTTAAGGGCAGACCTTGTTCAATTATTGGCCGATATGAATCCAGGTTTCCTGCGATTTCCAGGTGGATGTATCGTTGAGGGGCGTGAATTGGCAACGCGCTATCAGTGGAAGAAGACGGTCGGCAACGTCGAAGACCGGGAAATGATCATCAACCGATGGAACACCGAATTTAATCATCGCCCGGCCCCCGACTATTTTCAGACATTTGGGTTGGGATTTTTTGAATATTTCCAACTGGCAGAGGACATTGGCGCTGAACCATTACCGGTCCTAAGTTGCGGAATGGCATGTCAATTCAACACTGCCGAAGTAGTTCCGATGGAACAGCTTGATCCCTACATCCAGGACGCTTTGGATCTCATTGAATTTGCCAACGGAGATATCAACTCGGCGTGGGGTAAAATAAGAGGCGCGATGGGGCACGCTGCTCCGTTCAATCTCAAATTCGTGGGTGTTGGAAATGAGCAATGGGGACCACAATACATTGAACGATATAAGGCTTTTGTCAAAGCGATCAAAGAAAGGTTTCCGAAGATTAAAATTGTCACCGGCAATGGCCCTTTTCCTGAAGGAGAATTATTTGAGTATTCGGACAAGGAACTC
>JBGPGZ010000280.1:0-5959 GCA_041484175.1 Cyclobacteriaceae bacterium
ACCTCGTACCTCTCACCTCGTACCTCGTACCTCCTACCTCTCACCTCGTACCTCGCACCTCGCACCTCACACCTCGTACCTCGTACCTCTCACCTCGTACCTCGTACCTCCTACCTCCTACCTCCTACCTCGTACCGTCCTCCTTGGCAATATTGATTTCTCCGTTGATCGCATAAAAGATATGGGTGCTTGAACTTTGACGTTCGGCTAAATATGCCTTGTAGCGATCACTGAAAGTCATTCGTTCCCTGACCGTGGCGTCAAATGATCCTGTTAGTCCCATGACTAATTCGCAGGCTTCCCTGACGGCGAAGGACCCTCCTTCCTGCGCCGTGACGTAGTCTGCCAACTCGTGAAGTGCAACCCACTGGTTAAAAAGCGGACTCCCTTGTCTGTTCACTTGAATCCGGACTCCACACACTTCTGCAATCGAAAGGTCCAGCACATCATCAAAAATAAAAATGATCTCTTCAGGGGTAAGCTGATAACTTTTTAGAAAATGATTCAACGATCTGATCTTATCGGAAGATTTGAAATAAACACAGGAGTAGTGCTCACGTTTTGCCAGGTAAAGGCCCGTCTTATTTTCTTCACCGGATAAGATCGCAGTGGGCGGCATGATGTGATGAGCCAGCCAGAAGCTAAATCGCAATAGATTGATTCCACTGGCATCGGGCTCGCTGAACGTACTGCCGGAAGCGTCGCTTTTGGCACCATTGTTAAAAACACCATCCCAGTCAAGAACAATCGCGCGGGCTTTGTTTAACTTCCGTTGTAATTCCTTAACTGGAGTACAGAATTTTCCGCCGGGTTCTGCGAATAATAGATCAATGTCACTCAACGCGTTAATTTGTTAGTTCAACTCTTTTCAAGGTCTTGCATGTTGGAAAGGAAAGCCCGGCCGTCAAATCCGCCGAGTCTGCGTATAATTCCATAACCGACCCTATTTTTCGATACTTACCTCAGTTTGTTTCGGCCGGTATTTCACTTCGGTCTGATGTATCTCAATCAGTGGTTTCAGGAATTCCTCCAGGTCATAAACGCACAGCTGGCTTGCCGCATCGCATAATGCTTGTTGAGGATTGGGATGGGTTTCAACAAAAAGGCCGTCAACGCCGGCTGCCACGCCCGAGCGCGACAATGCAGGCAGAAACTCTCTCGCTCCTCCTCTTGCATCGGCGCTCGGGATCCCATATTTTCGGATAGCGTGGGTAACATCAAAGACGACTGGATAACCTAATCTGTTAAGATGAAAAAAGCTGCGTGGATCTACCACTAAATCATTGTAGCCAAAAGTGTAACCTCGCTCGGTAAGAATTATTTGATCGTTGCCGGTCTCTTCGCATTTACCGACAGGGTACTTCATGTTTTCCGGCGCAAGAAATTGGCCGTGCTTAATGTTGATGACCCTGCCAGTCCTTGCGGCTTCAACCATTAAGGTTGTTTGCATGCAGAGATAGGCAGGTATTTGAAGTACATCGACAACGGAAGCGGCTTCAACGGCTTGTTCGGGATAATGAATGTCCGTTAACAAGGGAAACCCGAACTGCTCTTTGACTTTGGCAAGCAAGGCAATTCCTTTTTTTAATCCAGGTCCTTGATAATAGTTAATGCTGCTCCGGTTGTCCTTTTGGAAGGACGATTTATAAATGACCTTGATGTTCATCCGTTCGGAAACATCCTTTAATTTTTCGGCCGTTTCCATCATGATGCTTTCCTGCTCGATAACACAAGGGCCCGAGATAATAAAGAAGTCTTCTGCTCCACAGCGGATGTCGCCTACCTTAACGATTTTTTTTTCCATAGTTCACTAAGTGTGCATCTCTTATCCATCCAACCACTCGTTGGGACAGGAAGGTGGTGATTGCGTCACATTTTTTTGCTCAAGGTTTCAAGGGGCAACCATTTTTCCGTCTTTTACCCAAATCACCTGGCCCACTTTTACGGTCGCATCAGGAAAGAAGTTCCAACGAACATAACCCCCGGTGACTTTTCCGCCAAGTTCCGAATTGTCGCCCAATGAGAGGCGAACAACTCCTGCGCCATAGCCATAATAAGGTATCCATGGTTGCTGTTCCGGAATCGCCAGCGCAGGATTGAATCCCAATGCGAATTCCCGGAAAGAATGCCCCGCTTCACCCGCCCGATCCAGTTCTTCCTTTACCGCCTCGATTCCAGCATTGGCATTCATGCTGGTTATTTTTCCTGCTTGCAACCTCACCACCAGGCCTTCCACCTTCTTGCCGGCCCATTCCGTAGTGGGGAAGACAATCGTTCCCTCAACGCTTTCCTCGATCGGGGCTACCCGAATAGCACCTGCGGGAAGTTCTACTTCGCGGTCAATGAGATTGCGGGCTCCTTTGGAATGAGTGTTCGAAGCATCACCATCTTGTTTGGTTACCGGCCGGTCGCCAATCCTGAACTTGACATGAGTACCCGCCGGTGTAGTAACGATGACCCATTCGGCACGAATTGCCTTTTCAAATTGCTCCTGGACAGCAGATAGCTTTTCATAGTCCGTTTGAAGCAACGCTTTCTGATAAAACTGATGGATGGCCGAGTCAATAGGGACCGGTTTGCCGGAAAGATCGTAGGCGCCAGACCAATGAAAATGGATCGTGCGCCCTTTTCCTTGCATTAATAAATCCCGCATGGATTCGTATGGAATATTTGAAGGGCTTACCTCCGGTAACATAATGCCCAGGTCGACATCATTAAAGTAGGTTGTCAGATCTTTTCGGGTTTTTCCTATAGAAGCACGCGTGAAGTCCGTTTGCCAGGCAACTGGCCAGGAGGTCGAGTCGACGCTGATGGTGCCCAGGTACACAGCTCCGGCTGATAAGATATCTTCGCCCAATTTTGATATCAAAGGATCAAAATCTCCTGGTTGGGCAACTATCAAGACGCGTTCTCCCGGTTGGAGGTTCATTTCCTTTATCAGTTGATCCGAAATTGCGCCCCAATGGAGTGGCAGGGAAACACGTTGTTCGGCAGCCGGCTGATTCGTTCCTGGTTGACAGCCAAAGAGAGAAAAGAAGGCGAGGGAGACTAAGAGCAATACTTTTTTCATACACTAAAAAGTTCATCAGACTACTTCCACCAAGGCAGCGGAAGTTCAATCTTATTGATTGATTCCACAATCATATCGGGCTTGAACGCAAACCAGCTCAACTCTTCGCGCTTTGCGACACCGCTTAATACGAGTACTGTTTTGTACCCCATTTGTACGCCACCCTGAATATCGGTGTCCATGGTGTCGCCGATCACGGTGGTTTCTGCAGTTTCGAGCCCAAGCGCTTTTCGCGCCCCACGCATCATTACAGGACCTGGCTTGCCAACAACAAATGCCTTTCTACCGGTGGCTTCTTCGATCATGGCCGTAGTGGCGGCAATGCCCAGATTGTTCCATCCTTTTTTCTTGGGTGAAGGATCCCGGTTTGTTGTGATAAAACGGGCTCCGGCCAAAATCATGTCAATTGCACGCTGCACCATCTCAAGCGTAAAATTTCTCCCTTCTCCCAGCACAACAAAATCGGGATCACTTTCCACCATCATGAGCCCATGGTCATGCAGGCTGGTGAGCAATCCCCCCTCTCCCAAAACATACACTGTGCCATTTGGTTTCTGCGCGGCCAAAAAATGGGCGGTAGCCATCGCGCTCGTATAAATGTGCTTGTCCAATACTTCGATACCGAGTCTTTTCAGCTTCCGCACGGCTTCCAGCGGTGTGCGCTGGCTATTGTTGGTCATGAACATAAACGGAATGTCTTGCTTTAAAAGGCGCGCGATAAAATCATCCGCCCCGGTGATCATTACATCGCCACCGTAAACTACGCCATCCATGTCGATCAGTAATCCTTGTGCCATCAGTTTTTATTGATTCTTGCTTATGCTATTTCTGCAATAATAACGCAAAAATCGCGGATCCTAAGCAGAATAATTTCATTGCATACCGATTAAATATCCGGTTAATTTATGGCCTTGTTAATAATGATAAGTTAAAGGAATGTTTATGAAGAATTCACGCTTTCCAATAAAATCCCTTCTTGTGCTTTTAGCCTTATGCGCCATCACACACAGTACCCCGGCGCAGTCCATCGATCCAGCTTTATTTGATTGCATGAAGTGGCGAATGATTGGACCGCACAGAGCGGGGCGTACAATCGGCGCAGTTGGCGTGCCACAGCAGCCCAACGTTTTTTATATCGGCGTTAACAACGGAGGTGTTTGGAGAACTACCGATTATGGCCGCACCTGGGATCCTATATTTGACAATCAACCAACGGGCTCCGTAGGCGATATAGTGATCGCGCCTTCGAACCCCCATGTCATATATGTTGGCACTGGAGAAGGCGTACAGCGCCCTGATTTATCCATCGGTGATGGGGTTTACAAGTCGGTTGATGGAGGCAAGACATGGCTCAACACGGGCCTTGGAGACGGACAACAAATCGGGGGACTGGCCATCGATCCTGGAAATGAAAACCGCGTCTTTGCCGCGGTCCTTGGTCATCCTTATGGGCCCAATACCGAGCGAGGTGTATACCGGACCAATGACGGCGGAAATACCTGGAAGAGAATTCTGTACAAAGACGAAAATACCGGAGCTATTCAAATCACGCTTGATCCGAAAAACCCGGATATAGTTTATGCGAGTCTGTGGGCCGCTCGCCAGGGTCCGTGGGAAAATGGCGCCTGGCAGGGACCTGAAAGCGGATTGTTCAAATCCACGGACGGTGGAGATTCATGGAAAAAGTTGACAAAAGGCTTGCCCACCTATGAGCAAGGCCTGGGGCGCATCGGATTTTGTATCGCACCGAGCGACCCCGGTAGAATGTACGCCACGGTCGACTCACCGCAGCTTGGAGGAATTTATCGGAGCGATGACGCCGGTGAATCCTGGTCATTGGCCAGCTCGGATTCCCGATACTGGAGCCGCGGCAGTGATTTTGCGGAAATCAAAGTCCATCCCAAAAATCCAGACATCGTTTTTAGTGCGAACGTTGTCACATGGAAGTCAGCCGATGGAGGAAAGACCTGGTCGGCGTTTCGCGGAGCCCCCGGCGGTGATGATTACCACCGTATTTGGATCAATCCTGAAAATCCCGACATCATGTTGTTTGCCGTCGATCAGGGCGCCATCATTACGGTGAATGGCGGAAAAACATTTAGTTCGTGGTACAATCAGCCCACTGCGCAGTTTTATCATGTCAGCACGGATAATGCATTCCCGTACAACGTTTATGGAGGCCAGCAGGAAAGCGGCTCGGTTGGTATTGCCAGCCGCGGCAATGATGGACAAATTACTTTTCGCGAATGGCACCCGGTGGGTGTTGAAGAGTATGGCTACGTAGCGCCTGATCCTCTGGACCCCGATATTATTTATGGTGGTAAGATCACAAAATTTGACAAGCGTACCGGACAAGTTCAAAACATTTCACCGGAAGCTATTCGAACCGGAAAGTACCGTTTCTTACGCACGGCGCCGGTATTGTTTTCGCCGATCGATCCAAAGACACTCTATTTCGCGGGCAACGTAATTTTTCGAACGCAGAACGGCGGCAGTTCGTGGGAAACCATGAGTCCCGATTTAACAAGGGAGTCGTGGGATGTTCCGGAAAGCATTGGGATTTATCGCTCGCCGGAAATGAAAACGATGCAGCGGCGAGGGGTCGTTTATACCCTCGCTCCCTCGCCCAAAGACATCAACTTGATCTGGGCAGGAACGGATGACGGATTAATTCACCTCACCACCGATGGAGGCGCACATTGGAAGAATGTGACGCCACCCGGAATTACTTCCTGGAGCAAAATCTCCATCCTGGAAGCGAGTCATACCGATGTCAACGCAGCTTATGCGGCGGTCAACCGGATTCGGCTCGATGACATGAAGGCGCACATTTACCGGACGCAGAATGGTGGAAACAGCTGGGTGGAAATTGTGAAGGGGTTGCCCGAC
>JBGPGZ010000281.1:0-5948 GCA_041484175.1 Cyclobacteriaceae bacterium
CAACTTCCTGAAGATGGATCCAATGACGTCCAGACTCTTCTTTATATTGTTGGCCTTTGATAACCGGATTGTAAGATGGTGGTTGCTCTCGCCGAGCATGCCGGCATATAATGGTGCCACCGGATCGAATGGCGAAGCCCGAACAACATCCTCCATAATGCCGATGATTGTTAATGTCCGCTTTCCGTCGTCGACGCGGATCACCCGGCCTATAGGATCCTTGAAACCCATCAGCTTAACGGCAGCCTGGTTGACCAGCGCAGCCGTCGAATCGCTCGGAAATTCGGGCGAGAAGTCCCTCCCATCGAGCATGCGGACACCATTCGTCCTGGTATAATCATACTCGGTTGATATCCTGCTGAACTGCGCCTTCTCGTCCTTGGATTTCCCTTCCCACTCCACATAGTCAGTAAAATACTCCACGTCGATGCCTTCGTTCGATTTGGTGACGGCATCGGCCACACCGGAATTTAGTAACTCGTGCTTAATCGCGTCATAATGCTTCGCCATTTGGTCGTTGACGGCAATGAGGAGTAGGTTCTCTTGCTGATAGCCCAGGTCGCGGCTCTTCACGTGCTGGATCTGACGGTAAACAACGAGCATCCCCATAAAAAGAAAAATAGCGAACGCATAATGTGCGATAACAAGGATCTTGCGTGGTAGTCCACCTCCACGACCGGTCAGAATTTTTCCCTTCAGCACGCTCACAGCCTGGAATGAAGAAAAGTAAAATGCTGGATAACCACCGGCCATCAGGCCCGTGATCAGAATCAATGCGATGCCGGGCAGCCACAGGTCCTTCCAATTGATCTCGAGTCTGGATCCGACCAAGGCACTATAGGCCGGCAAACTCACCTTCACGATAAGTATAGCCAGGACAAAGGCCAATGCGGTGACACACATTGACTCTATTAGAAACTGCAGAACCAGCTCCTTCCTTCCGGAGCCGATGCTCTTGCGAATGCCCACTTCCAGTGCTCTTCTCTCCGATCGGGCAGTCGATAGATTCACGTAATTGATGGCTGCAATTAGCAAGGTCAACAAGGCGATCCAGGTAAAGAGCCGAACGTATTCGATAAGGCCTCCTGCTTCGTGACCATTCAGGAAGCGGTCATATAAATGCCAGCGGTCCATTGCTTGCAAAAAGATCTCTGGATTGGAAGGGTCTGTAAAGTGAGCCTTGATAAGACCCTTTATGATTGGGTTAACATCACTCGCTTCAGTGCCAGCAGCCAGGGTCACATAAATACGCGGATAGAACTGGTCCCATCTGGATTTGGCATCGGTCAACCATTTGTCTCCCTCACCACCGCATGTGATGGGGACCACCGCCTGAAACCAGAAGTCGGAATTCCTCGGAATATCCTTATAAATGCCAGTGACCTTCAATTCTATCTTATGGCTGAGGGTAACGACCTGGTTAATTGCTTCCTTGTCCCCAAAAATTTCTTTCGCAGCCGACTCATTTAAGATGATCGAATGCGGGTCATCCAAAGAATGAATTGATCCTTTCACCATAGAAATGCCGAAAAGGCCGATGAATTCTTCTGAAACCTGCAGAATTTCCCATTCCCTGCTCTTGTTTTCATACGTTAGTGCTTGGCCGTAGGTGTTGGAAGTATAGCAGCTGTTGGTAATGCGGCTGTCGATATTTTTCAATGCTTGATAGGCCGGGATGCACAGCTCCTCGCCGGTGTTGACAGTGCCGTTGTAAGTGGTGTTGATTTTCACCTGGTAAACATTCCGATGGTTGGATGCAAAATCATTCCAGGACTTTTCATGCGTAATCCACAGCATGATGAACACACTGCTAGCTATGCCTGTCACAAGCCCAGTAATGTTGATCAGTGAATACGTTTTGTCGCGGACCAGCGAGCGATAACCAGTCTTGAAAAAACTTTTGAATAGTCCGGAACTGCTTGCCGGCAAGTGATTCTTTTTCCGGAGCCCTAAGTTCCTTATTGAAAAGATTGCGTCGCGGATGTATAGCAGCATGGCGATGCGCCGTCCGCGTTTCGCGAGCCGGTCAGTATATAATTCGAGCAAATCGCCGGCAATCTCGTCAAACAACGGATCGTCATAGATTAGACGAAGCAGCCATAGGCCTATTTTCGGAGGTTGTTTCATCACTATGCCGTTTTCAATTCCGGGATGGTTTTCCACAATTGTTCCTTCTGTTCTTTGCCATCGCGCAATGCTTTGAACCCTACATTGGTTACTTGGAAAAGCCGCTTCTTCTTTCCTCCCCTCTTTTGAGTGGCGTTCCCAAAATGCGATTTCAGGAGGCCTTTGTCTTCCAGGCGATACAGTGAAGAATGTACGGCACTGATGTTTACCTTTCTGTATTGTTCCACTTCCGTCTTGACGGAGACAGCATAAGCTTCCGCTCCCTGTGACGCGACAATAAGTAAAATCAGTTCTTCGAATTCCCCCAGGTTGGCCCCTTTCATATCCCAATATAGGGGAAGATTTATTATTTTGTTCTATTTTGTAAACATTATATCCAGTGGAAAGCAACATGGAGAAGGAGGCTATGAAGTGCGAGTGTGCGGCTGCCGCGGGGTGCCGGGTCAAATATCACTTTCACTCCGTCGCAAATTGATTTCGTGCCCGGCATGACATTCCATTTTTTTGCGTGTGCTCCTTGGTGGTTCTTTCTAAAATAACTGATTAAGATTAGCCTTACCGTTTATCGCCACTGATCCACAATGACACGAAGAATCACAAACACAAAAATTGATTACATTCACAGGAGCTACACAACCTCCCCACTTTTCCGCCTATGAGCCATCTTATGAATTCCACAAATCCAAAACACTGTCTGCCGCTCATTCTCTCACTTGCCTTGATAAACTGTAGCCAAAAGCAGGAGACACCTCAACCCGTTTCCTTTGCGTCGTTCAGCCAATCATTTAAACACCCTGACCACAAGTACGCCAGTGCCCCGCTCTGGGTCTGGAATGCCGATGTCAACAAGGAAATGATCAGCTCCATGCTCAAAGATTTTAAGGACAATGGCTTTGGCGGTGTGTTTATTCATCCCCGCGCCGGGCTGATTACACCATACCTTTCCAGGGAGTGGTTTGACCTATGCGCCTTTACCCTCCAAGAAGCCAAAAGGCTTGATCTCGATGTCTGGATCTATGATGAAAACTCCTACCCTTCCGGATTTGCCGGCGGTCATGTTCCGGATGTCATGCCCGGGTCGTACAACCAGGGACAAATGCTCCAGCTCGAAAAAGTAACTGCACTTCCCGATAACGCCGCAGATTATTTCATCGCCTTAAAAAAAGAAGGCGATACCTTCCTTGATAAAACTAAAGACTGGCCTTCTGAAAACGGTAAGAAAGGAGATTATTATCTTTTCAAAAAAACCTTCTACAATCAATCCGATTGGTACGGGGGTTTCACCTATGTAGATCTCATGGTGAAAGGCGTTACCGAAAAATTTATCGACCAAACCATGACCGGATACGAAAAAGTATTCGGCGCCGAATTTGGAAAATCAGTTCCCGGCATTTTCTCCGATGAACCCAATATTGAAGTACAACGCGATCACAACATCCGTTGGACACCCGATCTGTTTGATACATTTCAAAAGAAATGGGGCTACTCTCTTGAAATCAACTTGCCCTCTTTGTTTGAAGAGACGGGTGACTGGAAAAAGGTCCGCCATAATTATACGCAAACGCTGATGCAGCTGTTTATCGACCGTTGGTCGAAACCATATTTTGAATACACGCAGAAAAAGAACCTGGAATGGACGGGGCACTATTGGGAACACGAGTGGCCAAATCCCAATACAGTTCCTGACAACATGGCTATGTATGCCTGGCATCAGCGGCCTGCAATCGATATGTTATTCAATCAATTTGATGAAGAAAGCCCGCACGCGCAATTTGGTAATGTGCGATCAGTGAAAGAACTCGCAAGCGTAGCAAACCAGCTGAACAAAAAAAGAACCCTAAGCGAAACCTACGGAGGCGCCGGTTGGGAGCTTACGTTCAAGGACCTGAAACGACTGGGTGATTGGGAATTCGTGCTGGGCGTCAATACGCTCAACCAACATTTGTCGCATGTGACCATCATGGGAGCGAGAAAATATGATTACCCCCAATCTTTTTCGTATCATAATCCATGGTTCCCTTATTACAAAAGCCTGAATGATTATTTTACCCGATTAACCCTGATGTTGTCAAGCGGGCGCCAGGAAAATAAGATCCTCATCATCGAGCCCACCACCACTGCCTGGATGTACTATAACCGAGATCAGCCTAATCCCCGTTTCACGGAGATCGGAAATCAGTTTCAGCATTTCGTCACCAGCCTTGAAAAATCGCAGGTAGAATATGACCTCGGTTCGGAAAATATTATTCGCGATCACGGAAGTGTCGACAATAGAAAATTCATCATCGGTTCAAGCGAATATGAAACGGTGATCCTGCCCCCGGGATTTGAAAATGCCGATCTGCCCACGTTTGATCTTCTTGAAAAATTTGCCACTGCCGGTGGCGTGATCCTCCAATTCAGCCAAATCAAAACCATTGATGGAAAAGCCGATAAAAGGCTGGATGATTTCTACACCCGGCCTTTCAACGGCTTGAAAACTGTGGATGCTTTGAATTCCGAAATTATCAAGTCGGATCTTTTGAATAAGGATTTCTCTGTCACCATGCAGGAGCCTGCTACGGGTGATTTGTATCATCATCGACGGCAACTGCCCGATGGTGAAATTTTGTTTCTTGCCAATTCAAGTCTGGAGCAAGCTGCTCAAGGCACTGTGAAATTGCATGGAGCCGATGTGCTGATGATGGACTTATTCACAGGAGAGATTTACTCCTACCCTGCCCTGCTCAATGACAATCTTGCTCAATTCGAATTCAATATCCAACCGGCGGGAAGTCAATTGTTTTTCATTTCCAAAAAGAAACAGGATGGATTTAAAAACTATGTAAAGCATGAGGGCGTTGGCAACAGCCTTCCATCGGCAACGGACCTAAGAAGGATGGATGATAATACGCTTGCCATTGATTTTTGTGATATCGCATTTGGAAAAACACAGCTGAAGGACGCGCATATTTATGATGCTACGGACACACTCTTCAAACAGCATGGGTTTAAAAATGGAAACCCCTGGAATACCTCAGTCCAATTTAAGAATAACACGGTTTCGCGCGATACTTTTGCAATGGGTACCGGTTTTACGGTTAACTACCATTTCAATATTTTGGATAAAGCGGATGTCTCATCCATCAAGGCAGTCGTTGAAAGGGCCAATCTTTACAAGGTATTTGTAAATGATAAACCTGTTGAGCCTGTTGCCGGCCGGTGGTGGCTTGACAAAGCGTTTAATGTCATCGAAGTCGGCAAGTATCTCCACGCCGGTCAAAACAAATTGTCTTTGACAGCGGATAAAATGAGCGTCCATGCGGAAATTGAACCGATATACCTGGTGGGCAATTTTTCACTTTCATCGGCAGGTAAAGGCTGGAACATCGCTGCACCCATCGCCTTAAAAATGGGCAGTTGGAGGGATCAGGGTATACCGATGTATTCGCAGAAGGTCAGTTACGATAAAAAGATAAATCTTCAGAAGAAAGCCGGCAAAACGTATTGGGTTCAGTTGGGGAAATGGGAAGGGACCCTGTGTTCCGTCGCGGTCAACGGTCAGACCGCAGGGGTTATTGCCTATCCCCCTTATCAATTGGATATAACGGCATCGTTAAAGGACGGAGCCAATACGATTGAGGTGGCTGTCGTGGGGAGTTTAAAAAACCTGCTGGGTCCATTCCACAATAAACCGAAACCCGGGCTGGTTTCTCCATGGCATTTCCGCAATGTAAAAAATTATCCTCCTGGAAAAGACTATGATGTTTACAACTATGGCTTGATGGAGGATTATCAGGTAATTGAAAAGTGATGTGATTTGGTTATTCAAATACAAACCC
>JBGPGZ010000282.1:0-5944 GCA_041484175.1 Cyclobacteriaceae bacterium
ACATCGGGGCGGCCATGATCCATCATAAATGATTCATCCAGCAACGCTTTGATGTCGCCGGCATAAAAATCCGTGTTGTCGATCTTGTTGATCTGTGAATTGACTTTGGCATCTTCGATTGCATCGGCTACATATTCAAGCCCGATCACCTTCCTCGCCTGACCGCCGACAAAATTGGCGATCGTGCCCGTGCCGGTGTAAAGATCATAGACCAATTCGACTCGTTTTAATTCTGCCATCTCCCAGGCAACTTTATATAGTTTATAGGCCTGGTCTGAGTTGGTTTGATAAAAGGATTTCGGCCCGACGCGGAACTGTAATGTTCCGGTGCCATCGGGCTTCGGCATGGTTTCGGTGATGTAGGGATTCCCTTTCCAACAAATGACGTCCTGATCGGCGAAGGTGTCATTCTGTTTTCCGTTGATGACATAGTTGAGCGACGTGATCTGAGAAAACTTTTCCGACAGCAAAGTCAATATTTTCTCAAGCCACTCGGCCTTGTCATACGCCACCTGGAGGATCACCATCACATCGCCCGTGTTTGCCGTGCGTATCGTCAGGTTTCGCAAAAATCCGATTTGTTTTCGCAAGTCAAAAAAGGCAATGTGATTTTCAACGGCAACATCTTTGACGGCGAGTCTGATGGCATTCGACGGCTCGGGTTGCAGATGACACTCTTTAACGTCAAAGACCTTGTCGTAATGGCGTGGAATATGAAACCCCAGTCCGGGGTCGCCAAACGTTTTGCCTTCCTGCATTTCCGCGGGTGTCAGCCAGCGATTCGCAGAAAAAGTAAAATCAAGACGATTGCGGTATTGCTTTGTTTTCTCCGATCCGATAATCGGCCGGACGGCAGGAAGGGTCAATCCTCCGATCCTTTCGAGGTTATCGACGACTTGTTTCTGCTTGTAAAACAATTGTGTTTCATAATTGATGTGCTGCCATGAGCAGCCGCCGCAAGTTCCAAAATGAAGACAGAAAGGATCTGCGCGGTGAGGAGACAACTTTTCAATCGCGGTGACGCGCCCTTCCAAAAAGTTGTCCTTGATCTTTGTCACTTCCGCCTCAACGATATCTCCCGGCGCGCCACCCTGTAAAAAAATCACCATCCCGTCAATCTTGGCAACGGTTTTACCCTCCGAGGCCATAGTCTCCACCACGAGATGCTCAAGTTTGTCGCCTTTTTTCATGGTGTTGTTCTAAACACGGTCCCTAAAAATGCAAGGTCACGAAGTCCACGAAGAACCACAATGAACACAAAGAGAATAGTCAAAAGAAAGGACGGGACAGACTTTGAACATTGGTTCTTTGTGTCCATTGTGATTCTTCGTGTTCTTTGTGACCTTGCTTTTGCCGTTCGTCACAAAAGGAAATTCCAAAAGGGATCCAGGAAATTTGCCCCGTTGCCATCAAATTACGCAATCCCGGGGGTTTTAGCCTTGGGGCGCATTTGCTATCTTACGCCGATTCGTGCCTGATGAAAAAGTGGCTTTTTACATTCCTTTTGCTTATTGCCTTGCCGGTGATGGCTTCTCACATCGTGGGGGGAGAATTTGAATTGTTGCATATCTCGGGCGATACCTACCGGCTTAACCTCATTATCTATTTTGATAAGATCAATGGCCTCCCCGGTGCAAAGGACCTGGGTGTCACAGCCACTATATACAGGAAACGAGATAACCATGAAATGGGGAGCGTATTCCTGCCCCTTATTTCGGAAACGGAAGTGGGTTACACACAACCGGAATGCTCTCACGGGGAAATCAAAACCAGCAAACTAATCTACACATCAGACCTGACCCTGGCAGACGACACCTACAACGATCCTCAAGGTTATTACGTCGTGTGGCAGCGTTGCTGCAGAAATTATCAGATCACCAATATATATAGTGAGTCGCCACCTCCGGGCGATCCCAACTATCCGTTTTCAGCCGGTCAGACTTTTTATCTCGAATTTCCTCCGGTTGTCATGGATGGCCAGCCATTTTACAACTCCTCTCCACGGCTGTTTCCGCCGCTGAATGATTACGCGTGCCCGTTTCGCCCCTACTATGTCAATTTTGCCGGGGAGGATGATGACGGCGACTCTGTGGTGTATTCGTTGGTTACTCCGCTTAACACGACTTCGGTGACGGCTCTTCCTGCAGCATCGCCGCTCCCTTACCCGGATGTCACCTGGAGGCCGGGCTTTAGTTTGAATAATATTATTGGCGGCCAGCCCGATCTAAGGATCAGCACCAACGGATTTCTGACCGCCACCGCCACGAACCAGGGGCTTTATGTTTTTGCGGTGAAGGTTGAGCAATACCGCGACAAGAAAAAAATTGGGGAGAGCAGGAGAGACTTTCAGATGCTGGTTGTGGACGGATGCCAGCCCGCGGCACCGCCGAAGATTCTCGGCAAGAAGTTAACCGATGCCACGTTCACTTATGACAAAACCATGACCGTCAGTTTTGACAACACGGTGACCGATGACAAACGCTGTATCGTTGTGAGCGTCTCCGATCCGGACTCGCAAAGTCCGGCGGATAACTACCAGGAGAATATTAGCATCAAGGCCATTCCGCTCAACTTCTTTAAGAAAGATCTGAGTGAAATCATGCCTGCCGTCACCACCGCGACGTTGCTAAATGGGAGCACGCGTGAATTTTCGATCTGCTTCCCGCGATGTCCTTTTATTGCCGGACCTTTCCAAATCGGCATCATTGCCTATGACGACGCGTGCAGCTTGCCGTTGACCGATACACTCAAGGTCGCAGTAACGATTCAACCTCCCCCCAACACGCCGCCTTACTTTACAACCACAACGCCGGTGACCGCAATCCTGAACGAGGGAGACTCAGCCACCTGGACCTTTCAGGCTGTCGACGCTGAAAAGGATGGTTTGATCGTCTCGCTTCTCACCGATGGCTTTGTTCTTGCCAACGCGGGGATGAAGTACAGCATCTTGAACCAGGAAGACGGATTGGTCAGAGGACAGCTGCACTGGGATGCTTTTTGCAACATTTTTGATTTCACCAAACGCACAAGTTTTCAGGTAAGAATACGTGTGGAGGATATGGACCAGTGCAACCTTTCCGAGCCGGTGGACGCCGTTTACAACCTGGCCGTCAAGTTGCCCGGGGTTGCAGATCCCATCATTGATACCGATCTCACACCCGATCCTCAGGAAACCAAAGTGATTGGCCTCGTGCGCAAGATCAATGAGTCATTGAGTTTTCAGGTAACGGGCACGCAGGCGCAAAACGATTTCCTGGTTCTCCGCGGGATGAGTGAAGGATTCAAACTCAATGATTACAATATCGCCTTCGCTCCGGTCTCGGGAGCGGGACCGGTTACTTCTCATTTTCAATGGGACATTCGGTGCGATCACATGGACTTAAAGCAAAAGGACTATTTTGAATTTCAGTTTGTAGTGCTGGACAGTGCCAGCAAATGCCGCTTTGTTAAAACCGATACGGTAACGGTCGGTGTCACCGTTCTTACACCCGACAACAGCAAACCGGGACTGGTTATTCAAAGCCAGCCGGAGGTACCGCTCATCAACAATCAACTTAGCATTACCCTCGGTCAGGCCGTCGCGTTAAATGTACTCGGGTATGATGCTGATATTTACCCGAGTAAAGATAATTTGAAGTTAAGATTGATTGAAGCCAAAGGCAACGTACCTCCGGTGGGATATGTATTTAGTGATGCTACCGGTTTAGGATCGGTCGAGTCGCCCTTTACGTGGAACCCCGACTGTTCCATTTTTGAAAACGGTGTTTATCTAAACGATTACACGTTCAAGTTCAGCGTCACCGACGACCGGTGTTTAAATATCAAAGGCGACACGGTCATGCTCGATCTGACCATCAAGGATGTCGACGGCACCGACAAGGAATTCAATCCCCCCAATGTGATCACCCCCAATGACGATGGCTGCAACGACTATTTTGCCCTCGAAGGAATCGAACCCGGCTGCGGCTCACCCGGCAATCCGGATGAGTTTGTCTCACTCCCCAAGGACAATTGTATCGGCCGTTTCCAGGCCATCCGCATTTACAACCGATGGGGCAAACAGGTCTTTGAAAGTACTGACCGAAGATTTCGATGGAATGCGCTTAACGAATCTGCTGGAGTTTATTATTATTTGATTGAGTACGGGAACCAACAATTCAAAGGAGCATTGTCGGTGAGACCGTAGTTTATTGTCAAATGTCCAATGTCCAAAGTTCAATG
Organism: Cyclobacteriaceae bacterium; assembly: GCA_041484175.1. Taxonomy (GTDB): domain Bacteria; phylum Bacteroidota; class Bacteroidia; order Cytophagales; family Cyclobacteriaceae; genus ELB16-189. Next base: position 4,222 of record JBGPGZ010000282.1, read on the forward strand.
TCCAAGGTTCAATGTTTAGTATTCAATGTTTAAGTTTAGTTAGATTATGGCAACTTTTAAGACGTTTGAGGAGATAGAGGCGTGGCAAAGAGGTAGGGCTTTGGCTAATAGGATTTATCAACTTTCTCAGGAAGGAAGTTTTGCGAAGGACTATAAATTAAAGGACCAGATCAATGGGTCCTCAGGATCTATCATGGATAATATCGCCGAGGGATTTGAACGAAATGGATCGCGTGAGTTTATTCAATTTCTGGCCATCGCGAAGGGGTCGGCAGGGGAGGTAAGATCCCAACTCTACCGGGCGTTCGATCGCCGACATTTTTCAGAACAAACCTTTAAAGAACTCATGGATGAGGTCACCGTTATTGGCAAACTTATTTCCGGATTAATTCACTATCTGAATCAAAGCGATTTAAAAGGAGCCAAATTTGTCCGCGAACCCGAAGAACCCTACCCTAACTTTGACTCCGAAACCTGAATCGTCCAATAAATTCCTTTGATCTTTAAATTGCCCAAAGTTCAAAGTCCAATGTCCAAAGTTCATGTTCCAAGTTGACTTCAGACATTGGACTCTAAACCTTGGACCTTGGACCTTGGACTTTGGACCTTGGACTTTAGACCTTGGACTTTAGACCTTGGACTTTGGACTTTTGGACTTGGAACTTCAAACTTTGGACCTTGGACCTTGGACTTTAGACCTTGGACTTTGGACTCTAGACCTTGGACTTTGGACCTGGGACTTTGAACCTTGGACTTTGGACCTTGCACAAGATCCATTCACAACCTCACCGGCAATAGTTCTCGCTCTTTAACATATACTTCCTTATCAATCCATTTTACCCTGAGCCAGATATCATTGCTCCCAAGAATTTCGAGTCGATGGCCTTCTCCAACAATTCCGACAACAGAAGATCCTGCCGACGGTCCGCTCATTAAATAAGTGGAAGGCGAGGCGATGATTCCCTGGGTGGTGCTTTTGCTAAGGTGATCATGGGCAAAAAGGAGGATGAGAAAAAAGACAAGGATCACCGCGATGGGAATGGGGCTTCGTTTCAGTCTTACTTTCTGATATAACAGGAATGCCAGCAGGAAGAAGCAGATGGAGAGGATCACCCAGAGGATCTGCCAGTAGTATTCCCGGAGGATTGTCCAGAGCCGGGCCGCATCGGAGTCGTCATATCCCTCGAGTTTATTTTTCAACGCCGTTTCTTCGATTTTGGTCAGCGCCTGTTCGTCGTTGGTGACCAGGTAATACAGGTTGAGGTAATACATCGATGGCGCGAGGCGGCCGAGCCCTTCCTGGATATAGGCCATTTTGAGCAGCATGGCGGGCGAATATTTTTTGTCGAGGAAGAGTTTTTGATACAGTTCAAAGGATTGCGTGTATTGCTTTAAACGAAACAGAGAATCCGCCTTCGCCAAGGCAAGGGAGGGCGCGTTCCCGTTTATTAAAGCTGCGGCGGACACGTCCGCCTTCGCTACGTCTGCTTTTGCAAGGTCGCTGGCTGGGGTAGCTTGTAGGTAAATAGGCACAAGACACGATGCTGCCGCGATGAACAGTATTTTCAAAATGGAGTCTTGTAATTTTTTCATATCCTGCTACCTTTGTGCCCTCAATTACGGAAATGCCTTGTAAATAGGCAAAAACCCTGCCGGCAGACAGCCATGGCGAGCGAGTAATTGAGTATTTAAGAACGTTAGAAGCATCTTATCGGACCGTGTC
>JBGPGZ010000283.1:0-5893 GCA_041484175.1 Cyclobacteriaceae bacterium
CGCGTGAAATGATCGGTGAACCGCACGTGCAAATCGGTCCATACACCGGACCGATTTGTCAGGCGTGTTTGATTGAGATACGCAAACCATAACTGGTCGCGGACTTCTATTGACTTCTGAGCCAGAACAGGTTGAGCCAAACCCAGCAGCAAACTTGCGATCAGCCCACTCCTTGCAATCATCGGTTGAGCAGCGTTTTTTTGTTAATCGGAAGTTGCAAGATGCCGTTCAGTCTTATTTGGTCAACAAGTTATCCAATGTTATCGAAACGTAATAGAGACCCCCAATGCCTGGCCCTGCGGCGTATTGGATATACCGGTTGTTTAAAATGTTGGTGCCGCCCAATTTAAAGGCAGTGTGCAACTCTGGCAATTTGTAGGTGACCTGTGCATCCAGGTTATTGTACGCGGGTATGGTTCCGTTCGCAAGTGGACTCTGCCACAGGAAAGATTGCTGCCATCTCCATACGACGTTAAAGCCAAAATTCTTGACGACTTCACGATTTCCAAAAGACAGATTGGTAACAAATTTTGGCGTATTGAAGCCGGTCACGAATACATCGCTCTGGTTATTTTTGGAGATGTCATTGTAACTGAGATTTCCGGAAACGGTAAACTTCTTGTAGAAATTATAAGTAATTCCGAGCGCCGATCCGAAGTTGTTGTATTTCTGCTTTGCGTTGGTATAAACCCGGTAGCGGGTTTGCCGGGTATTTCTGTTGGGTTGATACATTGCGATAACCGCATCATCACTACCGACCGCCACCTGCGCACCTGGAATTTTTGGGTTGCCTGGATCCGGTAAGTAAGGAACGGCTACATCCACCTGTCCCAAAAAACCGTCATAGATGTTGGTGTAAGCGTCGATGTCAACCACAAGCGTGTTGTTGAATAACACACTCTTATAGCCAACTTCAAAGGAGTTGATTTTTTCGGGGCGCGTAGCAGAAAGATTGGTCACCTGAAGCAGGTCTCTGTTCTTAAGCGAAGCATTGTTCGCCGTCAACCCGGCCTTGATATCGGCATTGACGGCGGCGTTAAATGTATTGATCGAGGTCAGGGTATAGGAATTATCAAGGTAATTGAGCCCTTCGTTGATATGCGGGAGGCCTCCCACTCTTCGAACGTTTCCATTATTCACAAACGACAGCGCTTCGAATAAGGATGGGAACCGGAACCCGTTCTGCAAAGATATTCTGAAGTTGTGTTTTTTTGCCACGGTATAAACCGCCGCGATGCGAGGATTGATCTTGGGACTGAATTCAAGATTCTGATCCACCCTAAGCGAGCCAAAGAGTTTTAGTCTTTCCTCAAGAAATGTCTTCGTTGCCTGTGCAAAAACTCCATATTTTGTATAGTAAATGTTCTTGCCAAAACTTCCGTTATCCAACGGAGTATTTCGTTCTGCAGTGGGTCTTGAGAAATCAACAAAATTATTTCCATCGGGAATGATTTCATAAACCCGGAGATCGGCCCCGACCAGCAGATCCATAAACTTGATTTTGCTTGACAGATCCCACTGGGCATCGGTATGATACATCCTGCTCTTTTGGTGCAAGGCAGCTCCGCCGGTTTTGGTTCCGGTGGGAACAGCGTTGATATGGTCCCAGTTATTGATGGCGATGATGGAATCTTTCAATTCCTGAAACCGCTGCGTGCCGGGCTCTGGCCTGCCGGCATCGGCAGTCGTCCTTGCCCGTCTCATCGCTTCCGCAAGCTCAGTGCCGCCAGTGATCTCGGTCTGCAAAGCGGACTTAAATTTCGCAGTCCAGTTGGTGTTCGACAGATTGTCAAGATCCAGGTTGTCCGCGAGCGGTTTTAGATTATAGGAATTGCCGGTATTCTCAATGGAGACATAAGACCGTACAAGATAGTTCGCTCCCTTTAATTCTATTTTGTGGTTTTGAACATGGGCGCCATGGAGCTGTATTTTGTTTCCGCGTTGAAACAGTCCATCCAGTTCACCGTACCGGTAGGTATAGGAGAGCTCGGCATTACTCCCAATCCGGTAATGCAATGCAGCGTCGAATTTCAGATTTTCCACTTTTCCGGGCACGAGGTCTTTTTCCCAGTACCCGGTTCTTCTTACGGTGAACGAGTGGTTTGGAGTACCATTGTAGGTAATGCCCGCCACGGTAACCTGATTGCTGCCGTTGTCATCACCGTACTTATTCCACGCGTCATAGGCAGGATGATCCGCTACATTCAACTCGGGGTACAAGGGATTTCCCGTGCCGGGTGTCGAGTTGGGATTTTGATCGATGGGTGTGTTTCCCCGCCAGTCGGTAGCCCGCAGATAACTGCCATTTATCTTAAAGGCAAATTTGTTATTAAATGCGTGTGCATACCGGATGGCCGTTTCCGACAGGGGACTTGGACCGTAATCAATTCCGTCAACATGATTGACTCCGGTCTTTTGATAGACACTCAATCCGCGGTGAACAAAAGGGCTCTTCGTTGTCAGGTTGGCCATGCCGTTGATTGCATTCATCCCGTACAAGGCAGAGGCGGCTCCTGGAGTGATCTCCACGCTTTCAATATCCAACTCGGTCGGGCCGATTGCATTTCCCAGAGGAACACCCAGCGTTGCGGATTGCATATCGACTCCATCAGTGACCTGAACAAAGCGAAAATTGTTTGGAATATTAAATCCGCGTGTATTCGGAACCTTGAAAGTGATACTGGAGGTGGTCATTTGAACTCCCTTTACATTTTCAAGCGCATCGTAAAAACTCGGCGCCGGCGTTTGCTTGATCGCGTTTGCGTCCAGTTGCTCAATAGCAACCGGGGATTTCAAAATAGATTCTTCAACGCGTGAAGCTGTCACAACGATGCCCTCTCCTAATAATGCTCCGGCGGTAAGCTGAATGGGCAGGGCTTCTGTTGAGGATTCCACCACCTCCACCTCCTGTGTCCTGAACCCCACCAAAGAAACGGCCAGTGTTACCGGCAATTCTTTTGGTATGAGTACAAATTTGCCCTGGCTGTCCGTGACAGTTCCCAGCATGGTGCCTTTGACTGTTACGCTCACGCCCGGTAGAGGTTCATTGGTTTCAACGTCGACAACAGAACCCTGGATGCTGGAATGGTTGTCCTTGCCTTGGGCCCAACCGAAGGCCGGTATTAAAGTCAGTGTGATAAAGAAAATCAGTGGGTATAGTGATTTCATGTCAATTGAGCAGTTAATGAAATGGGTTTGGATTCAAGTATTGTTTATTTGCGATTAACCGCAACAACAACAGCATGGCAGACCCGCATTAAAGGTTTTCATCATCACTTGGGGCGCTTGGAAATAAACTGTCCAAATTTTTCAATTTCATAACGACCGGGTTCAGGCTTGAGGTAGCCGAAGTCGTGTAGATCGTTTTGCCCATGAGCCAACACCCATTTAAGAAACTCGACAGCATCGGGGTTGGCATTTAGTCGGTCAATCGAAAGATGCAAATACGCCACTGGGATGTTGTTAATATTTTTCACGTCATTGTTCTCCAGACGCTGAATGACTTGGCTCATGTCATCATAAAATTTCTCATCCTCGCTGATGCGTCCGTTTCCATTAAAGTCGACGGGCAGGACAGTGAGTCCATGGATTGGTTTCCCGGAAGCGTGATCATAGATAAGCGTCAACGGAAGGTAAGAGACACCCGTGGAGTCCCGAAGGATGGCTTTCAAAAGATGTTCATCGGAGCCGGCGATCGCCTTTCCGCGGATATCCTTTTGTTCATATCCAAAATATTTCGTAAAGACAATGGGAGCACCTGCCTTTTGCAACCGGGTATAAATTGTATACGGAACCTTGATATCCTGCTCCTTCTTCTTATCGGCATAAAGGTCGTGGAAGAAAAGTTGCTTGATCAGGTCCACGTTAATTCCCCTATCTGCATAATGCTTTGCAAACGCCGACTTGCTATTGGCGACCGGCAAAATTGCATAGCGCGCGATGTTTAGATATTCGCGGTTCTTTCTTATCTGCTCGTCCTGATCATATACTTCTATCAATACATCATAATGGGCGGGATCCGACGACCCTCTTGATTCGATGATGATTTGAACCGCTGCGTTCACTTTGCTGTAATCATCAATCCATTTCTGGACCAAAGGATAGCAAAAGCGTGTGCCAGTGACAATGACAACCTTGGTTTGCTTTTCGGCGCCGGTGGTATTTTCTAAAGCAGTTTGCCCGTTCTGCGCAAGGGCAGCGGTTGTGCTCGTGAAAAGCAGGATCATGAAAGCCAGGTAGTGCCGGGAAGTCTTCATAAGGAATGTAATCTTTTGTATATGATTGTCCCGGTTATTCATTTTTCAAGCTGTTTTGGAGTCGGGGGAGGAGTAATGATGCCTTTTTTAAGTGCACTCGATTGTTCTAAAGAATTGGCGGGTTTTGTGCGTGTTAGTCGTGTCACAAGACCTCTTTTATTACACAACATATTAAACCTATAGAGTTAATAGAATTACAAACTTATGGTCTATTTTCTTTGTGAGCAAGTTTTATTTACTAATTTTGTCTATTAAATCTATTAAATCCCTAGAATTAAATATTTTGATGACCCGGAGCCGTTTTTTTTGCTGTTGTTGCCCCCCGAATCACCGTTGTTGATTTGCTTGCCCCGTCATTTTCATTCAAACAAAATTTACCTTTTCTTTATCTGGATGAAGCTGACAAGGGTAGCTGGAAAGTGTAGTAATTAAAGTAGACAAAAGGAATTGAAATTCGTATTAAAGTAAAACGGGGCGCAATGGGCAGTTATGATTTTGATTATTTAGATCAACTCGAGTCGGAGGCCATTTACATTCTCAGAGAAGTAGCGGGTCAGTTTGAGCGGCCCGCGCTGTTGTTTTCCGGCGGAAAAGACTCCATTACGCTGGTTCGTCTTGCTGAAAAAGCTTTTCACCCCGGCAAGTTTCCTTTTCCACTCGTACACATCGATACCGGTCACAATTTTCAGGAGGCGTTGGACTTCAGGGATCAGCTGGTAAATCGATTGGGCGAAAAATTGGTTGTGCGAAAAGTGGAAGATACCATCAAAGCCAGGCGATTGACGGAACCTAAGGGAAAATTTGCGAGTCGAAATGCATTGCAGACTTATACGCTCCTGGATGTGATCGAAGAATTCAAGTTTGATTGCTGCATTGGTGGAGCCCGGCGGGATGAAGAAAAGGCCAGGGCCAAGGAGAGGATTTTTTCGGTGAGGGACGAATTTGGTCAGTGGGATCCCAAGCGGCAACGGCCCGAACTCTGGAATATCTTCAATGGCCGGATTCAAAAAGGTGAAAATGTCCGCGTGTTCCCGATCAGCAATTGGACGGAGTTGGATGTGTGGAATTATATCCGCCGGGAGAAAGTCGATCTGCCTTCGATCTACTTCTCGCATGAGCGCGAGGTCATTGAACACGAGGGCCAGTTGGTTGCCGTTTCCCCATTTGTTCAAATTGAAGCAACCGACAAGATCGATAAAAAGAAAGTCCGCTATCGCACCGTGGGCGATATGACCTGCACTGCCGCAACAGAATCCAATGCCTCTACCCTGGATGAGATCATCAATGAAATCATCGTTACGAAAACCAGCGAACGCGGAGAAACGCGCATCGACGACAGGGTTTCGGAAGCGGCCATGGAAGACAGAAAGAAAAACGGATATTTTTAGAAACAAAACGGCTTTGATCCGATGGACATATTGCGTTTCATAACGGCAGGAAGTGTAGACGACGGCAAGAGCACGCTGATCGGGCGTCTGTTATACGACAGCAAATCGATCATGATCGATCAACTCGAAGCCATTGAGAAACAAAGCAAGAACAGGGACGAAGGGGAGATCGACCTCGCCCTTTTGACGGATGGCCTTCGTGCGGAGCGGGAACAAGGGATCACCATTGATGTAGCTTATAAGTATTTC
>JBGPGZ010000284.1:0-5890 GCA_041484175.1 Cyclobacteriaceae bacterium
AACAATGTAGCTGGATTCAATAGCGGTAATCGGTCGACCCGTCGTATAGTTGAAGAGAAAAGAATACGAAACCTTCCGATTAATTCTCTTATTGAGCACGAGGTTTACATTGTGAGGTTTATCAAAGTTGGATGGATACCAGTTCCCATTATTGATTTGATTGCTTTCATAGGATGACTTTACGCGAACGAACGAACGCGAATAGGTGTATGAAATCCAGCCGGTCAGTCTTCCTTTTAGCCTGCGGATAAAGAACTCTGCCCCATAGGCCTTTCCAATTCCGGAGAGGAGTTCTGTTTCCAGGTGTTTATTTTGGTAGAGTTGAGGAAAGTTTTTATACTCAACCAGGTTTTTCATCGACTTATAAAAAGCCTCCGCTGAAGTTTCCCATTCATTGTTCTTGAAATTCCAAAAATAGCCTAGGGAAAAGTTATCGGCGATTTGAGGAGGAAGCAATGCGGTTGCTACTTGCCAAAGGTCCACTGGGGTGGGTGCCGTGGTATTGGAGATCAAATGAATATACTGCCTCATCCGGTTATAACTAACTTTGACAGACTGATTCTCAACAGTATTTATCCTCAACGACAAACGGGGTTCGAGGCCATGGAAGGAGGTAATGGATTGACCGCTACGATAAACAAGTGTGTCGGTGACGGTTGCGGTTGATCTTGGCCTATTTTCCTGATACTGGTAGATAGTGTCTCTGCCGATTTGTGTGTAGGCTGAGAACCGGAGACCCGCGGAGATGGAAAGGCCTTGACTAATTTCAAAATCATCATCCAAAAAGAACGCCCATTCATAACCTTTATTTTTTTGAACTTGATTCGGAACAGAAGTTGTATTGGTCCCGTATGGCATGAATTTCTCCGGTTGTGCTAAATAAAGCGTCGTCTCTGCTCCGCCAACAATGCTGTGATTTTCATGCGGGGCGTAGTTGATGGCCTCTTTGACATGGAAATAATTCAATGCATTGGTTAATGTGGAGGCATTCGTGCCACTAGGGTCCTCCAGTCGGTTTTTGAAACCACCATAGACAGCCGAAAGGATAGGAGAGACTTTCCGGTTTGTCATGCTCTTCCATTTTAAGTTAAGAAGTTGATTATCCCAATTGTATCCAAATTGTCTGGAAAACCTGAAATAGTCATGGCTTCGATAATAGGACAATTGGAGAAGACTATTTTCGCTGAATTTGTGTGAAAGGATGGCATTGGCATCATAAAAAAATAACGAACTGTTTCTTACGTCCGCGTTCGAAACTTGTTTCACAATCCAATTAGAATAGGATACCCTTCCGGAGACCAGCAAGGAAGTTTTGTTGTTAACTAAGGGACCTTCAGCAGTGAATCGGCTCGTCGCCGGTCCTACACCCCCGCGGTATTTCCATTTTTCAAAATTTCCCTTTTTAGTTTCTACTTCGAGCACCGAAGAGGCCCTGCCTCCTAAATAGGCCGGAACATTGCCCTTGTATAGGGAGAAATTTTGGATCACATCCGGATTAAAAGTTGAGATGAAACCCAACGCATGGGACGCGTTGAACAACGGTGCTCCATCCAGCAGCACCAGGTTTTGATCAACCCTGCCCCCCCTGACATTAAATCCGGAGGTCCCTTCGCCTACGGAACTCACGCCGGGGAGCATTTGAAGACTCTTAATAACATCAACCTCTCCAAAAAATGTTGGTAGCGTTTTGAATTCGGAAAGATTGAATTTGGCCAGGCCTGCGAGGGACTCTTTAATATTGGCATCGCTTAAGCGCGCAGTAATTACGATTTCTTCCAAATCAATGGCTCCCTCTTCCATTTCTGCATTGATAACACCTCGTTCAAAGATTTTGACGCGTCTTAGAACCGGCTTCATTCCCAAGTGGCGGATTCGAATCCGGTACCGGCCACGGGGAATTTCTAAAAAGTATCTTCCGTTTTCATCGGTTTGATCAAAGTATCGAAGATCATTTACCGATATGACCGCACCGGACACAGGAAGTTTGGTGGCCACGTCTCTGACGGTACCCGTTAGGATTACTTTCTCAGCTTCAGACTTCAAGGTAGAGTCGCCAATGATTTCCCATGGCTGGATCCACTCGGTTTGTCCAAACCCTGTTGAGGGTAAGGTAACGGTGACAAGAAGAAGTGCTGCTTTACTTAATAATAAGAGTCCTTTTACGAACTTCATGAAGTCGGTTAATTTGTGAAAAATACCTTTAGTTTTAGATCAATCAAATCAATTCTTTGATGAAGGGTACTTTTTCGACCGCCGGGAGAGTCACGGATTGTCGTCTTCAATTAATCGCCTGACCTGAACCGCCAATGCCGGACTCACGCGTTTGAACGCGAACATGGACGGTCAGGAATTGAAGCCTTAAAAATATCAAATTCATTATTCGCTATTTAAGCGCCTATTCTTACCTTAACCATCATTTATCCACATAGATCATGAGCACCTACCTTGCCGAATTCTTTGGAACCGCGCTCCTCGTCATCCTGGGAGATGGAGTTGTCGCGGGTGTTATTCTGAAAGGAACAAAATCCGAAAATGCAGGATGGTTGACCATTGTAATCGCGTGGGGATTGGCAGTTACGTTGGCTATTTATGCTGTGGGCAGTTTTAGCGGGGCCCATCTGAATCCTGCAGTCACGCTGGCGTTTGCCATAAAAGGTGATTTTCCATGGAGCGAGGTTGCGGGGTATATTGCCGCCCAGATATCCGGCGCTTTTGTGGGGGCCATCCTGGTTTGGTTGCATTACTTTCCGCACTGGAGCAAGACGGATGATCCTGGAATTAAGCTAGCGGTATTTTGTACGGCACCAGCCGTTAGGAACACCTTTTCGAATCTTGTTAGTGAAATCATCGCTACCATGGTTCTCGTATTGGGCCTGCTTTTCATCGGTGTGAACAACTTTACAGATGGATTACTTCCATTAGTGGTAGGATCCTTGATTATTGCAATTGGCTTAAGCCTTGGTGGCACTACTGGCTTTGCCATCAATCCTGCCCGCGATCTTGGACCGCGGATAGCACATGCCATTCTTCCGATTCCCGGCAAGGGCCACTCCGATTGGGGGTATGCGTGGATTCCCGTGGTTGGACCGATCCTTGGAGGAATGCTCGGCGTTGGAGTATATTCATTGTTCTTCAATTAATGAAATTCTTGAATTGCTGATTTCGTATTTATGAAGTACATCATCGCACTCGATCAAGGCACCACCAGTTCGCGGGCAGTGCTCTTTAATGAAAAAGGAGAAATCAACGGAATTGCACAGCAGGAGTTTACTCAATTTTTTCCTCAATCGGGCTGGGTGGAGCATGACCCGGAGGAAATATGGGCTACGCAAAAAGAGGTGTTGCAAAGGGTGATTCGTGAACATGCTATTGCTCCTTCTTCGATCGCTGCTATTGGAATCACCAATCAGCGCGAAACCACGGTTATTTGGGATCGAAAGACAGGCGTTCCTATCTACAATGCCATTGTGTGGCAGGACAAACGAACAGCTTCCCTTTGTGAGGAATTGAAAGCCAAAGGTCTTACTGATTATGTGCGCAATACGACCGGTCTCGTAATCGACTCCTATTTTTCAGCCACCAAGATCAAATGGATCCTCGATCATGTACCTGAAGCAAAGCAAAAGGCTGAACGCGGATCGTTGGCATTTGGCACGATCGACACCTGGCTTATCTGGAAGTTGACTGCAGGCAGCGCGCATGTTACCGATTATTCCAACGCGTCCAGGACAATGCTTTACAACATCCGGGACCTTGCATGGGACCAGCGGATGCTAAAGGAATTGAACATCCCGCCAGCAATTCTACCCGAAGTAAAACCATCGGCTGCCGACTTTGGAGTTTGGAAGTACGAAGGCCAATCGATTCCTATTGCAGGAGTGGCCGGCGATCAACAGGCCGCCTTATTTGGTCAAGCTTGCTTTCAGCCGGGGATGGCGAAGAACACCTATGGCACGGGTTGTTTTATGCTTATGAATACGGGTGATAAAATTCAGCTTTCAAAAAATGGTTTGATCACAACGATTGCCTGGGGATTGGACGGTAAGGTCTCCTACGCGCTTGAAGGAAGCGTGTTTATTGCCGGTGCGGCTGTACAATGGCTGCGCGATAGTCTCCACCTTATCGATCAGTCCAAAGACTCCGAATATTTTGCGGCAAAGGCCCTGGGCTCCAGCGAGGTTTACGTTGTACCAGCCTTTGCCGGACTCGGCGCTCCTTATTGGGATATGTATGCGCGCGGCGCAATTTTCGGATTGACACGCGATACCGGCAAAGACCACCTGATCAAAGCCACGCTCGAGTCAATGGCTTATCAGACTAAAGACGTACTTAACGCAATGCAACAGGATGCGGGATTGACATTAGCCAGTCTCAAAGTTGACGGGGGAGCGTGCGCCAATAATATCCTTATGCAATTTCAGGCCGATATCCTGGGAACTGAAGTTGAGCGTCCTGAAGTGATTGAATCCACTGCCATGGGAGCAGCTTATCTGGCCGGCATCCAGATTGGATTGTGGAAGAAAGAAGATATTGTTCGGAACCGTAAAATTCAAAAGCGATTTGTTCCCCAAATGGATGAAGGAATGCGCAATAAACTTTACAAAGGTTGGCAAAAAGCTGTGGAGAGGACGAAGGGGTGGATTGATAACTAAACAATTACGAATTACCGGAGAATGTAATTGAAACTGTAATGGAAAATCTCTCTTTCGCTGGCCGGATATCAACCATTAAGAATCTAAAAACAAAGCGTTATGACCTGTTGATCATCGGTGGAGGCATCACGGGGGCGGGTATTGCACTGGATTCCGCTTCTAGAGGATTGAAGACGGCTTTGGTTGAAAAAGAAGATTTTGCCTACGGCACCAGCAGCCGATCCACGAAATTAATCCACGGCGGCTTACGCTACCTTAAGCAGCTTGAATTTGGATTGGTGAAAGAGGTGGGAAGCGAGCGTGCCGTTGTACACCGTCTGGCACCACACCTGGTGGTTCCGGAAAAAATGCTATTACCTCTTTATGAGAAACGGGGCTTTGGGAGTCTGCTCACTTCCTTTGGCTTAAAGTTGTACGATTGGCTTGCGGGGGTGAAGCCCGAAGATCAACGGAGGATGCTGACAAAGAAGCAGACTTTCGATCATGAGCCGTTGCTTCGCAAGGACGATGTAAAGGGTGGAGCCATCTATGCCGAGTATCGAACGGATGATGCACGGCTAACCATGGAGATTATTAAAACAGCCGCACAGCAGGGAGCGGAAGTAGTCAATTATTGCAAGGTTACCGACTTTATTTACCGTGAGGAAAAGATTACAGGCGTAAAAGTGAGCGATGTGATTGGAGGAAACGATTTTAGCATTGAAGCCCGGGTCGTTGTAAGTGCGGCGGGGCCCTGGGTAGATGAGTTGAGGGAAATCAACCGGTCCAGGAATGGAAAGCGCTTGCATCTTACAAAGGGAATTCATTTAGTTGTCGCCCGCGAAAAGCTTCCGGTTCGGCAAGCGATTTATTTTGACGTCGAAGATGGACGGATGATTTTCGCCATCCCGCGCGGACGAACGACCTACATCGGCACCACCGACACCAATTACAGTGGAAGCAAGGATGATGTGAAAGCCTCCAGGGAGGATGCTGATTATCTTGTCCGGGCCGTCAATCGGACTTTTCCGAATGCCCACCTATCCCGCGCGGAAATTGAATCCAGTTGGGCGGGACTTCGTCCTCTGATCCATGAAGACGGAAAATCGGCATCTGAACTTTCGCGCAAGGATGAGATTTTTGAGTCGCCGTCAGGATTGATCTCCATTGCGGGAGGTAAGCTGACCGGCTACCGCAAAATGGCAGAACGAGTAGTAGACCTCGTAATAGAACACGCTTTCGAAGAACGCGACTTGAAG
>JBGPGZ010000285.1:0-5854 GCA_041484175.1 Cyclobacteriaceae bacterium
AATATGATATCCCAATAATATCTTCTGGATGTCCTGAAAACCACCCCATTTCATTTTATGCAGAATACTGGCTTCCCGATTATCCGCTTCATATTATCAAGCAGGGAGTCATCAAGATAGAAGTAAATGGTAAAGACTCAACCCCTCCGCAAATAAGTTGGATTCAAGTTACGGGTGATAATACAATACAGGCAAAACTTTTTGATGGGTCAAAAATTCGGTTCGTTAAAGCGAAACTTATTCCGAGGGATGATCCAACAAAATCATTGGATATTGAATTGAAAGATAACGGAATCGATGGTGATCGCTCGGAAGATGATAACGTATTCAGCAAGAAAATTCCCGTGCAGAAATTTGGAATTTACAGGGTCATCATAGAAGCGATCGACTCCTTTGGAAATAAAATAATGGAAGAAGCGCAGGGGAATTATGTACTACATTGAAATGAGGTAAATGTCTTAACCTTAAATGCAGTCTCTCAGTAAGTCCCTGAACAAAGACAAATAACCGAAGTCGTTGAGCAGTCTTTTGTCCAGTTCGGTGCTGGATGTTTTATATAGGCACCTGGCCGCTGCACCGGTACTGCCGACGGGGATCGCAAGCGCTCGCGGGTTGAACATCCGGAATAACTCGAATTCTTCTTCAACGCCTTCCATGCCGCCAATAAAGATGCCCGCCTTAAATTGATGATCCTGGAACATTCTGGCGCGCATTTTCACCAAGCTCTTTTCTTTGTCTTCCCTCTTAGGAGTGATTATAATTTTCCCAAACTTTTCATTTTCCAAGGGGAATTGACCTTCGAATAATTCTGACTGGTATAGCGTTGTATGGTCACGTAAGTCGGCCCCCCTCGTATTCATCATATATCTGATGAGTGAGGTAATGGCCGGGTGCCCACCCCAAATCAAAAATGAATTTGGAATGACTATCGATGCCAGGGATCTCACTGCGTCCCGAATGGCCAACAGATCCGCAGTCTCGAAATATTTTGGATTTCGATTTGGATCCGGAATGCTTGCCGATAAGAAAATCATAGGATCAAAGTTTACTTAGACAGGCTTCAATATATGCACTTTCTAAGATTATTGAATCAAAAACATTTAGTCCCTTTAATGTATATTTGTCACCAGCGCCCTGGAATTGAAGACTATGAAGAAAAAAGTATTTGTGAGTTTCGATTTTGACAATGACAAGGCGCTCAAGGATTTGTTGATGGGCCAGGCAAAGAATGAGAATTCACCGTTCGAAATAATCGATGGTTCTTTGAAGGAAGCATCCCTTGAACAGGATTGGCTTGACAAGGCGACTGTGAAGATTAAATCGGCTGATTTAGTGATCGTCATACTTGGTACAAAGACTTATAAGGCCCCAGGTGTCCTTAAGGAAATTGAAATTGCTAACGAAAAATCCATTAAGATAGTCCAATTGATCGGACATCCGGAAAAGAATTGTCCCAAGGTTGGGGGAGCTGGTCGCGTCTATCGATGGAGTTGGTCAAACCTTAAAACAATGACGGAATAAAAATTGCGAATTACGCCTTCAAGACTCGTTTCCGTCGCTGGCGCAAGGTCCCGGCCATTTGTACCATTTATCGAATAAATCGTACTTGAACTTCTAAAATTCCTTCACCATGGTCAAGCGCTATGGGCTACTCATCGCATGCATCGCCTTGTTGGGGATCAATGCATTGTTTTACCTTACCCTTCACCAGAAATTCCGGAGTTTATCGCTTGCGTACACAGACCTTTCCAGTGACAGTGCAATTTTCCAATACATTGAGGAGCATGAAAACCAACTACACTACCTCGAGCGCAGAATCAAGGGATCGGAACTTGTCGATGCTTCAAGACTACTTTCAGAAAAAATCGATTCACTCAGATTATCTGTCAGCAAGTTAACCCCGGGGCAGCCAGCTGAATATTTCAAACGGACAACAGTTATCAACAGGAATGCACAATCGGGATTATGGTTTGCTTTCCAGAAATTTGATGAGGTCTACACCCAATATCTTGAAACGGAAATTCCAAAAGCAAAGAACCATTTCCAGGAACTCCGGCAAAATGCACTCCGGGAGTTCAGTGCTATCGAAGCCAAAGCAAAAGCCAGTGCGAACGGCGCGAAGGGGCGTCTTCCATTCCACTTCGGGTTCTCCTCAAATCCCGACGTCAAGGTTGACCTGGAATGGACGAAAAAGAATGACTCGATTTATTGGAATGAAAATCGCATCTACCTCGGGTACATGACCCAACTGGAACGCGGGATCAGTTCCTCTCGGTCCCTCCAGGCGAAAACACAGCTCAACAAGTTGGCCGATGCATTTCGCGCGCCAGGCAAGCTGGCAATTTACGGGGAGGTTTATGATCTTTCGCATATCTCACCGGGCGAACTTGCGTCGGCCTGCAAATATCTCGGCCTCCTCAAAACTGAAATGGAGACGGGCTTCATTGAGCTCACCAAGGATTTATCAGGCTTCTAATGATGAAACGAAAAGCCCTTTTACTGTTTATCCTTGTCCTGCTGGGCTCTTCCATTTACTTGCTCGCCAAGCTCCTTAACTTTCCTCGTTACGCGCACGGACTGCTATTGAATGAAGAGAGTTACTACAAGAAAGTAAATGAGGCGCGGACCAGGGATGCATTCAATGTCCATGATCGAATGGAAAGGGATGCCGGCCGAACGATGGTCCCTACAGTCAGGGCTGCGGTGATCGCTGCCGCGAGAAGTACTGAACTACTGAAAATCTCGAACACTCACCTGGAACGGGCTCTTGCCTGGCGCGCATATCCGGATTCGGTGAAAGCGAACCTGGCGGTGGTGGCTTTGCAACTTGAGCAATTGTTCCACTTGTACGAGCAATCGTCGGGCAGGAGGTTTTCTCAATACATCATGCTGGAAGAAATTGACGGTCTCCCGGAGGACTTGGTTGGGCTCGCTATTGTGAGAGCACAATATGATATTGGTCTTTACTACTGGTATGCATTGGAAGAGTTTTCCAGTCATGCGCTGGGTTCGACATATAAAATCGATACGTGGCAAAGTCTCATGGAAGGACACAAAGATCCCACCTGGATCAAGGGCCAGATTGCATTTAACGCCCCGGTAGCCATGCACCTGAACCGGAAGGAGAGGGTCCAGGTTCGGATAAGTCGGAAATTTGTCGCCGGTATGGTTGAATCGATGCGGCGGAAAGAATCCGTAACGATGGACTCCATCATGGTATCTGATATTATGCTGGTGAGATTACTGGGGGATGAATTTAAGATTACCGCATTCGATGACGAGGAGCAGGGTGTTACGGAGCAAGGCTATACCCAATGGGAATTTGATGTAACGCCCTTGCAGGATGGAGAGCACGATCTTTATCTTAAGGTGGGTGTGGTTTACTACGTGCCTAATATCGGCGCCACGAAAAAGTATTTCCCCGTTTACGAAAAAAAGGTCCAGGTGCAGGTCACTGTTTGGCAACAGGTGGCAGGATTCGCGACAGAACGGTGGGAATTCATACTCAGTTCGATCATCATTCCGGTGGGAGTCTGGTTTATCGCTTACCTGAGGCAGAGGAGAAAAGTAAAAAATCAATCAGGATTTAAGGATTAAATCAGGATTCAAGGATTGTTAGGGTTTTCAGAATTAAATTCCAAGGGTAACAAACCGATCACCGATCAACGACCTCCGATCACCGATTCAATCCAGGGCAATCCCCAACTGGATCAAAATCATGTTGGTATTCGTATAACCCGACTCATACTGGACAAACCCGTTACTCACTTGCATAGAACTCCGCTTGACATACCTTGTCGGGTCGCCCCATAGGAACATCGCTCGCATTGTAAATGATGGAGCTTTCTGTCCGTTTTCCCCAACTGCTTTCCGAACGTACCATCCGGCGCCCAATCCATACCCAAGACCATAGTCATTGGTAGTATTAATCACTTCCGGCTGGTCCGTATTTAAAATAACATCAATCGCGTTCTTGTCAATCTTTGTTCGCGTATTAAAAATCTTTACACCAAGCATGCCATCAATAAATGGTGTGAATCCCGTTGTGCGGTTGGTTAGGATTACCCGCATGACCCCGCTCATCGAGTAATAGTTAAAAGTAGTTTTGTAAGGCGGAGAACTTGTAGTGGCATCAATTTTGTCACGACCAAAGGTGAGGTAAGAGAAATCAACTCCCAGCGCCAGCGGAGAAGGTTGTTTTTTGCCTTTCAAATTAAATAACAGATTTGTCCCGACCCCTACGGCCGTTCCACCCACGGGGTTGTCAACCGCTTTTTTGAATTCTTTTGAAGGAATCCCAACATCGGCATACAATGAAAAGACAACCGGCTCGGAGGTGGCTTGCTGAGCTTGTGTGTGGGTCAATCCAGGCGCAAGCAAAGCAATCAATAGAGTTTTTTTATACATGTTGATATGGCTTAGGCTCCCTAAGCTAGGAAATTCCAAACAGGATTTAAGGATTGGCAGGATTAGAACTGATACGATCGAAAAAAGCAAAACTGTCGTGTCCCACCTACTATTAGTCTGCCCACGCAACGATCCGCACGCCTCAAACGTTACGGGAAATACCGTGGAAAGTGAACTTTTGTTTTTTAGCTAAGTGGCCATCATGAGGTTTTTGACAGGATCAATATTCTACAGGTATTTCCTCGCACCCGACAACGTAGTTCCCAGGAAAGTTACTTATCGGCCCCTCACAGAATCGATCATCGAAATGATCAAGGCGGGACTTGGGGTCACCGTGATGGCCAACTGGCTTTTAAGACCCTATTTGGACACGCCTTCGCTGAAAATAATCAGACTGACCAAAGATTTGCAAATTGGAATACATCCCAGATCACTTTCTACGTTTGCTTATTCTTAAGTTGGTCTAATCAAAAGCGCCATGGATACTGAAAAACTGAAATACCCCATTGGTAAATTCGAAATGCCAGCCTGGGCGGATTCCTCCGTTTTGACGGTCTGGATCGACGATATTCAAGAGTTCCCGAATCAGCTGGCCGCCGAAGTCTCAAATCTTTCGGATGACGAGTTGAGCCTGACCTACCGGCCGGAGGGATGGAGCATAAGACAACTCGTTCATCACTGTGCAGACAGTCACATGAACGGCTTTATCAGGCACAAGCTTACGCTGACGGAGGAGGACCCTGTGATCAAACCCTATCGGCAGGGAGAATGGGCAAAACATCCTGATGTGAATACGCCAATCTCGAATTCGTTAAACTTGCTAGCGGGAATGACAGCACGCTGGGTAGCCCTCTTAAGGTCTTTGACCCCGGATGGTTTCAAAAGAACATACATTCACCCCGAAGACAATAAGCGATATTCGCTGATGGAAAGTGTAGGATTATATGCATGGCATGGCAAGCATCACCTGGCCCATATAAAACAAGCGAAGAAATTAATGACGACTTACGAATTAAGAATTACAGGCAAAGACAAAGCTCCGTAATTCTAGGATCCGAATGAGATTCCGGCAGTCAAGCCCCATGCCTTATTGTTCACCATGCCGGCGGCATTCGTAATATCAGCGAGAGATAAAAGCCACTACGGCTGACATTTGATAACTTGTCTTTTCATAGCCTTGTTTTTGACAAGGTCCTAAAAAAATGCGCCAATGCCGCGCAATCATCAAATGACGAACGAAGAAACAGCAATAAAGACGACTTACTGGAGCATCGCAGGAAATACAAGTTTGGCAATCATCAAATGGCTCGCTGGCTATTTTGGAAACTCCTACGCGCTGATCGCAGACGCCATTGAATCAACGACTGACATTTTTGCTTCCTCTTTAGTATTGTTCGGTCTAAAATATTCAAACAAACCCGCCGACAAAAATCATCCATACGGGCAC
>JBGPGZ010000286.1:0-5835 GCA_041484175.1 Cyclobacteriaceae bacterium
AATGTAAGCAGCTCGCAATTCGCCGATCGCAATTCAGAATTCGCAATTCTGCCGAATTTTTATGAAAGGATAGGATCACGAGGAGTAGTCAGTGTACCCTATTTCACCGCAAACTGACTTTTCCCCATCAGGTATCCATCCGTATAGATCTCAATGGAATAATTTCCGGAGGCGTATTCACTGCCCTTTTCATAAAAGAAAGTCATCTTCTGATGCGTATTATCAAATAGTATCTCCTGGATAGCAGTATAAAACTCTTCTTTTCCGTTTAGCATAAAGGTCCCCGATCCCTTCACGACGTCAAAAATCACCTGACCGTTTTCATCCACGACCCGGATCATGATCTTTTTGCCTTCAACAGGGGCCACCTTGTTTTCTGCAATGTTAAATTCAACCTTCAACTTCTCGAGCTGCCGGTTTTTGAAGGGAGATTCCCGCTCCTTGCCCTTTGCGTTGACGGCTTTGACCGCTACATTCTCCACTTTGAGTTGCGATGCAATGGCAACCTTGGTCGCAAGTTCCTCTTTGTTCTTCGATAATTGATTGATCGAATCACTCAACACGTTCTGCTTCGTTTTCAGCGTCCTGTTTTCGGTGTATAGCACTTTGTTCACCGACTTCAGTTTATCAATTTCTTGATCCTTGAGTTTTAGCAACTCTTCGTATCCTTCCACCTTGTCCTTTAACTGTCTGATTTCTTTGGCGCTCCTCGCCACATTCCTTTTTAGCTGCACATCAATTTCGGCTTTTGCTTTTTCCAATTCGGCGACATCACCGCCCAATTTTTCGATCTCGATGATCTTTTGATCCAATTCGCCCTTGATTTCAGTAAGGCGTTGCATCGTCGAGGCCAACTCCTCTTCTACATTGGCCTTTTGTTCTTTGATTTCCACTTTGTCCTTGTAGTCAAGGTAGATCTTGACGCTTTGAACAATGACGATAATCGAAAGGAGGGCAATAATAATTCCTGCTTTGTTGCTGCTTCGGATCGGCTCCGGTTCGGACGTTGTACTCATGGACGGTTAGGATTAGGCCCCAAAAGTACGTATTTCCCCTAACTTAATGACCATGTGAAATGCTGCCGGTTTAAGGCGGGATCAAAAAAAAGAATCCCACATCGGAACAGGTCGACACTTCCGTAAACGAGCGGATGCCGGCGCAATTCGGTCCATGCTCTTTCCATTTCTTCCGACCAATGAATGTCATCGATCACCACAACGCTCTTTTCATCCAGCCTGCGCATCAGCAAGGTGAAGTATTTAATGGTCGGTGAATACCGGTGGTTGGCATCCATCAAGACAAAGTTGATCTTAGCGGGGTTCTGCAGAAAGTCGGCCAGGGTGGCGTCGATGTTTCCTTCGATGAGTTGGATGTTGGTTTGATCAAAGTATTCAAAATTGGTCAACGACACATTGGCCAACGCATGGCTGCCTTCAAAGGTAAAGACCTGTGCATCTTTCTTTTGAGCAAGGTACAACGCGGTGATCCCCAGGCCGGAACCCAGTTCAACAATTCGCCGGGCATCCGTGTACTGGATAAGGCGGGCGTAGAATTCGGTCAACTTTCGTGGACTGACACTGATCCTGGCAATGTCGCCGAGCGTCTTTTGATCCCCCCTGAGTGCTTGCGATCCCGCCCCTAAATCAACCACTTCTACTGCACTGGTGTTATTGAGAAGTCCGGACCTCAATTTTTCAATTTTTTCAAATTCACTACTTTCCGTTTTTCCATGGACTACCTTGTTGTAAAAGTCAAAAAAGAAGGGCGAGTGAATGGAGTGTTCGTCAACGACGTTAAGCCAATGGCTCAAATAAGCTGTTAGGTGATAAATGGAATGCACGAAAGCTCAATTCAGCCGGAGCGGCGCGACCATGGTGAACGCGGGAATATTGACGGAAAATTTTGCTCCGTCAACGATCCTTTCCATCTGGTAGGTACCTGCCATTTTTCCAATGCCCGATTTAAGATTGCATCCGGAGACGTATTGATGGACCTGACCTGGCTCCAAAACAGGTTGTTGCCCGACCACCCCTTCGCCTTCGACTTCGCGGGCAACGAACCCCGCATCATAGATGTGCCAGTGTCTCCGCATCAATTGAATGGTGAAATCGCTTTGGTTTTCGATGGTGATCCGGTAGGTGAAGACATAGTGGTACTGACTGGGGCTGGAATAGGATGGCTGATATTCCGTTTCCACCGTTACGCGTACACCCTGGGTAATTTCGGTCAACATTCGGTCAAAAATATCAATTTTTTCTATTTTACAAACGCAATCGATTTGTAGTTCACCGAAAATTAACTTTATGCCGGCGGATATAAAAATAGCACCTTCCTGGAAAGAACGGCTCAATCGCGAATTTGAAAAGGCCTATTTTCAGGAACTTACCCGGTTTGTCAAGACTGAATACCAGTCCCAAACGATTTTTCCTCCAGGAAAAGAAATTTTCCGGGCCTTTGATTCGTGCGATTTTGATGCGCTGAAGGTGGTCATTATCGGTCAGGATCCCTACCACGGACCCGGCCAGGCCAATGGATTATGTTTCTCCGTTCGCGATGGGATAAGAATGCCCCCCTCGCTGGTCAATGTTTTCAAGGAAATCCAGGATGATCTTGGAAAGCCTATTCCGGCTAACGGGGATCTGGAGCGCTGGGCCAGGCAAGGTGTGTTGTTGCTCAACGCCACGCTCACCGTTCGTGCGTCTTCACCCGGTTCGCATCAAAACAAAGGATGGGAAATTTTCACCGATGCAGTGATCAGGAAAATATCGGATGAAAAAGAAAACGTTGTCTTTATCCTTTGGGGCGCCTATGCGCAGAAGAAGGGAGAAATGATCGACCGCACCAAACACCTCGTGCTCATGTCGGCGCATCCATCGCCCTTTTCCGTCGACCGGGGATTTTTCGGATGTAAACACTTCAGCAAAACAAACCAATACTTGATAAGTAAGGGTCTGAAGGAGATCGATTGGTAATTCTTACCGGACCTAATTCGCAAATCGCTGTTCGCAAAATCATTAAGTCGCAAATCAGACAACTCTTCAAACCTATCAGCCAACTCAAGGTGATGCCCCATTAAGCGCGGATATTCGATCCGAGTTTGGGGCTGAATTGCGATTTTTGAATTGCGAACGGCGAATTGCGAATTTGACTTTACCCCATTTCTTCTCTATTCCCTCTCTATGAAACAGAGAGCCCGCCCGGATGACGTAGCTCGCCCGATTAAAACAATTCTCTTCAGGGTGGATGTACTCCGATACAAAGCTCACCTTCGTCCCGAGACGGGACTACGGCGAGCGAAGTCGGGTGAGTCTAATGGATCATCTTAAAAAACCGTCTCCATCGGATCTTGTGAATGAAATCAGCATGCTTGTCGATGGACAGCCAGATAAAAAATGCCTTTCCCACAATGTGGTCCTCGGGTACAAAACCCCAGTACCGCGAGTCAAGGGAGTTGTGACGGTTGTCGCCCATCATGAAGTAATAGTTCTGATGAAAGGTGTACGCCTTTACATCCTTGCCATCCACCAGCAATTTCCCGTCTAATACTTCCACATTTTTGTTTTGATCATACAACCGGATGGTTTCCCCATAGAAGGCGAGTGTCGAATCGTTGACGGCGATGGTCATTCCTTTTTTAGGAATCACGATCGGTCCAAAGTTGTCCGCATTCCAGGGTCCGTATTTTGATTGCGGGAAAATCCGCATGTCAGGACCTTCATGGGTCCGGTAGTCGTCTTCCACGGAGGTGATGTAAGGGATTGATTTCAGTTCTGTTGCTTTTGCCTGGGTCAGGAACATTTGATACACCGCCTTGTCCTGTTCCGGCCTGCCCAGGAACGTATAATCATCGGCATCAATTCCCATCCTGACAAAGTTGCGCTCATTGATTTCGTCTTTGGCCGTCACCAGCCAGCTGAACTGCATCATCTCGGGATTCTTCAAAGGTTGGCCATTGACAACGAGTTGCCGGTCCTTTACTTCAAGACGATCACCGGGAATTCCCACACAGCGTTTGATATAGTTGGTCTTCAGGTCGATAGGATAATCCTTACCCTCATTCAAATCCCGGGGCGGAACGTTGAAAACGACGACATCTTCGCGCTTCACCTCGCTGAAACCGGGCAGGCGATAGGAGGGCAGTTGTATCCAGGGTAAGTAAGAGGGAATTTCAGTGAACCAGATTTTCTGGTGCGTCAACGGTATTTGAAGGGGTGTTTTTGGGGTGCGCGTTCCGTAATGAAACTTGCTTACAAAAAGAAAATCACCCACCAGTAAAGAATTTTCCATGGAAGGGGTCGGAATGGTGTAAGCCTCCATGATCAGCCAGCGGATGAGGGTGGCCGCGACGACGGCAAAAGCAATCGCTTCAGTCCATTCCTGTGTCACCGTTTTCTTTCCGACCGGAAGCTCAGTTGCCTTGCCAAGATATTTTACATCTTTATTAAGACCCAGATAAGGCAGGTAAACAAAGGGGAATACGATTCCAATAGCAATGTCGGAGAATTTTTCCTTTCCAAATGATCGATAAAGATCAACTTGAATTCCTATGGCCACAAATAGATTAACAATCGGAACCAAAAGATAAAAAATCCACCACCACGGTCTCCCCGTAATTCTCGTGAGAATATAGAAATTGTAAAAAGGGACTAAGGATTTCCATCCCTTTTCTCCGGCCTTTTCAAACAACAACCAATAACCAAGATAGGCAGGTACTAAAATTGGTAACAGTGCAAACCACACAAATAATTCTTTATAGTCCATTGTCCATTAAATTAGAAAGTCCCGCAAATAAAAGGAAAATTATCCTAAGTCAGAATTTTAAAAAATCAGCCATGGAAAGGACTCCTTTTTTGCCTGGCATCCATTCTGCCACCAACACGGCGCCGCGGGCAAATCCCTCCCGCGAGTGGGCCGTATGTTTGATCTCGATATCATCGATGGTGGATTGGTATTTTACCACATGGGTTCCGGGGGCGGGGTCGATCCTGAATGAATTGATAACAATAGCTCCGGGCCGGGCCTTTTCCGGTGTGGTCCATTCTTTTTTTCTCGATAGATTCCGGATAATACCCTGTGCCAGTGTTATTGCGGTGCCACTGGGTGCGTCCTTCTTTTGGGTGTGATGAATTTCATCCACGCTCACATCGTATTCCGGCTGCCCTTCCATCATCTTTGCGAGGAGGTCATTGAGTCTGAAAAAGAGGTTGACACCCAGGCTAAAGTTCGAAGCATAAAACAAGGTCCCATGCGTCTTTGTGCAATAATCCTCCACAGTTTTCTTCTCCGCTAACCAACCCGTCGTGCCACAGACCACCGGGATCCTTTGGTCAAGGCATTGCCGAATGTTGGCTATGGCAGCTTCCGGCTGACTGAACTCAATGGCCACATCAGCGAGGGCGTACGGAGGCCGGTCGTTCAAATCAATTCTCCCTGCAATTTCGTGTCCTCGGTCCAGAGCAATTTTCTCAATGGCCTTTCCCATTTTTCCATATCCGATTAAGAGGATTTTCATTTATATGAAATTTGAATTTCTTCCGCCTACAAAACAAATGCAACAATAATTCATTATATGATCAGGACTATTCAAAAATGTTAGGGCTAGGTCTATGATACGTTGTTTTGCCACGAAGTATCCCGATAAGCAGGGCTTATGTCCTGTAGTAAATAACTCATCGAGAATCATGGAACTTTATAATAGATCGTAAACCTGAATTCTTTGTGTCCATTGTGGTTCATTGTGTTCTTTGTGACCCTGGATTCTTAGGTCACGAAGTCCACTAAGAACCACAATGGACACAAAGAGATCCTGTTGTAATTTATTCTTTTCTATCAATG
>JBGPGZ010000287.1:0-5826 GCA_041484175.1 Cyclobacteriaceae bacterium
CACTGGTATTGAGGTTCTCAGGAACAAAATACGTTGAGCGCCAATCGTTTTTTGGAAAGACAGTCTCCTTCGTCAGCGTCCCGGTCAATGTTCCTTCATCAAAGGGCACTCGCGCAATCACAGCAATGTCCAATTTCCTGCAAAGCGGAAACAAACGGTCTTCCGGCGCCTGGTCAAAGATATTGTATATTACCTGGACCGCGTCAATCAATCCGCTTCTCAACGTGTCCAGTACGTTGTCGGGCTCCCATCGATTGACACTGACGCCGAAGTGTTTTACCTTGCCGTCCTTTTTCAGTTTCCCGACTGCTTTCTTCCAATCATCATTGTTCGCCCAAGCGTCTTCCCACACATGAAATTGTTGCAAATCAATGCATTCCACGTTCAGATTCTTCAAACTCTTTTCGGTGTATTCGATAATATGAGCAGCGGGGAAGCAATCTTCCAATGCAAATTCACTCCTGGAAGGCCACTTGAAATTCTTGGGCGGTATTTTGGTGGCGAAATAGAGCTTTTTGGACGCGTGTTTCTTCATCAACTGACCGAGGATTTGTTCACTTTTTCCTGCGCCGTAGCCCCAGGCCGTGTCAAAAAAATTGCAGCCCAATTCGACAGACCGTTCCAAAGCGTGATCCACTTCAGTTTGTTCCGACCCTGTCCACCCGGCCAGGCCCCACATGCCGTAGCCGATTTCGCTTACGCGCCAATTTGTTCTTCCAAATTTTCTGTATTGCATGGTGATTTGTTTAAGCACGAAGATAAGTTTTTGCCGCGACCCCGCCAGCAAAGAGCATTTCAGTCAGCCGGTTTTTAGTACATTTGCGCCCACTTTTACTATGACCCTGGAACAAGAAATCGCCAAGCGCAGGACTTTTGGAATAATCAGTCACCCGGATGCAGGCAAGACCACGCTGACGGAAAAGCTGCTGCTGTTCGGCGGCGCCATTCAGAAGGCGGGTGCCGTCAAATCCAGCAAGATCAAAGACCACGCCCGCAGCGACTGGATGGAGATTGAAAAACAACGCGGTATTTCGGTCGCCACGTCCGTGATGGGTTTTAATTACAGGGACATCAAGATCAACTTGCTGGATACCCCCGGTCACCAGGACTTTGCGGAAGACACTTACCGTACCCTGACTGCCGTCGACAGTGTAATCATGGTGATCGATTGTGTGAAAGGCGTAGAGGCGCAAACAGAGAAACTGATGGACGTTTGCCGGATGCGAAACACGCCCGTGATCTGCTTCATCAACAAACTTGACCGGGAGGGGCAGGACCCGTTTGACTTGCTCGATGAGATTGAAGAAAAGCTCAATATCAAAGTACGTCCGTTGAGCTGGCCCATCAGCATGGGTAAAACATTTAAGGGTGTCTATAGTTTATTTGAAAAAACCTTGAAGCTATTCACAGCCAGCAAGACCAAGGTAGAAGAAGGTATCGAAATAGCCGATATCAACGATCCCGGGCTAGATAACCTCGTCGGAGAGAATAATGCAAAACAACTTCGCGCCGACGTAGAGTTGATCGAAGGCGTCTATCCTGATTTTGACGTCCAGGAATATCTTGAGGGAAAGGTGGCGCCCGTTTTTTTTGGCAGTGCCGTCAACAACTTTGGAGTGAAAGAATTACTGGACACGTTCATACTTTTTGCCCCTGCGCCCATCCCGCGCGAAACAACGCTGCGCATCGTGAAGCCGGAGGAACCGCTCTTTTCAGGATTTGTATTTAAGATCCATGCCAACATGGACCCAAAACACCGCAACCGTATTGCCTTCTTGCGGGTTTGTTCTGGAAAGTTTGAACGCGGCAACACCTATTACCATGTGCGGCAGAACAAAGGGATCCGTTTCTCCAACGCAACTGCGTTTATGGCGCAGGACCGCGAGACCGTTGACGAGGCCTGGCCCGGGGATATTGTAGGCCTCTACGATACTGGGAATTTGAAAATTGGCGATTCGCTTACCGAAGGGGAAAAAGCATTGTATACCGGCATCCCCAGTTTCTCTCCTGAAATTTTTAAAGAGGTGATCAACAAGGACGCGATGAAGACCAAGCAACTGGAGAAGGGCCTGACTCAGTTGATGGAGGAAGGTGTAGCACAATTGTTTACTTACGATTTGGGGAAAAAGAAAGTGGTCGGTGTCGTCGGAGCGTTGCAGTTCGAAGTCATCCAATTCAGGTTGAAGAATGAGTACAATGCCACGGTGGAGTTCGTTCCTCAAAACATATTTAAGGCATGCTGGATCAGCAGCACCGACGAAAGGAAGCTGGCCGAATTTCTTGACTCCAAACAGCGCCATATCGCCCGCGACAAGGATGGAAAACTCGTATTCATGGCTGAGTCAAAGGCATGGCTTCAGATGGTGCAGGACAATTTTCCAGAAATCCATTTTCATTTCACATCGGAATTCAAGGACTAAAAAAGGTCCTCATGAACAGTAAATCCCTATCCATCCTTTATGAAGACAATCATTTGCTGGTGGTGAATAAACCGGCCGGTGTGCTGGTGCAGGGAGATGCAACGGGAGATAAACCGTTGGTCGAAATTTGTAAAGAATACATAGCCAGGAAGCACAAAAAACCGGGTGCTGTCTTTCTGGGAGTGGTGCACAGGCTGGACCGTCCTGTCAGCGGCGTTGTGGTATTTGCGCGGACCTCCAAGGCGCTGGAGCGGATGAATGCGCTTTTTCGCAATAAGGAGACGAAAAAGACCTACTGGGCCATCGTCTCCAATCAACCTGCCAAAATGGAAGATACGCTGGTCCATTGGCTTGAAAAGGACGAAGCAAAAAACAAAACTACTGCTTACAGGAGAGAGACGCCCCAAGCGCAGCGATCCGAGTTGAGTTATAAAGTTATTGCCAAATCCGCCGGTGCCTTTCTATTGGAAGTCAACCCGGTTACGGGAAGGCCTCACCAGATCCGCGTGCAGTTAGCAAACATCGGTTGTCCGATTTTAGGAGATCTGAAATATGGAGCCACATCCGCCCTGGAGGATGCCAGCATTGCCTTGCATGCACGGACCCTCACATTTGTTCATCCGGTAAAAAAAGAGACCTTGACGTTGAGGGCGGAACTTCCTAAGACCCCCTTTTGGGAGGCCGTTACGCTCCGTTTTCAGAGTTGATAGAATTCCCCTAATCCTTATCTTGGGACTTGAATATCCTATGAGTTGGGTCAGGAAACTTCAGATGCGATGGAAGGTGGGCAGTCCTTTTCAAGTGCTCATCATCCTGGTTGTTTTTTCCCTTACCGGCGTAACGGTGGTCTACCTGATGAAGCCGGTTTTGAAATACTGGTTTGGGGAAAACGTGCCTGATTGGGCCCGGATCTCTTATTACATTCTGATCTTACCTATCTATAATGGCTTCCTTCTGTTATACGGATTTGTGTTCGGTCAATTCCATTTCTTTTGGAATTATGAAAGGCGTTTTTTTAACCGAATATTTTCTATCTTTAGAAAGAATTAAATAAACAGGTTATGAAAAAAATTATTTATCTAATGATGGTGGGTCTTTTAGCGGGTTGTGCTTCACCTAAATACACAGCTAATTTCCGTTATTACAAATCCAACTCAGGATTTGCAGGAGGATATGGTGAATTGAAACCAAAGGAATCCGTACTAACGCCTGCCAAACCTGAAATACTGGTTGCCAGTTCTGGCAAAGAAGCGGGGGTGATCACGGAACATGCGTCAATCGCAGCGTCAAAGCCTGCGTTAACGGTGGTGGGCAAGACCTATCGCCAGATGGGCAAGGCTGAACGCAGGGAATTCCGCCACGATTTGAAGAAAGAAATTAAGAGCTATATGAAGACCCGGAAAGCCGCCGGCGTTGAATCGGTTAAAAACACAAAAGCGATGGACCACGATCTGAAGCTGGCCATTATTTTTGGAGCCATCGGATTAACGCTCGAATTGTTTGGAGGTATTGATACCGTCTTCTGGGTCCTGGGTGTAATCGCTATCGTTATCGGGGTTGTTTTCCTGGTGAAGTGGCTGGTACGACAGTAAGAAAGAGTTCTAAGATCATTTTTCTTTGGGCCTCCCTCGGAGGCCTTTATTTTTTTAAAGAAAATTATATTTTTGCACTCGCTAAAACGGGGTCAAATTTGAATATGAATATCAAAATTGAAAACTTATCGAAACGCTACGGCACGCAAAAAGCGGTAGACAACATTTCTTTTGAAGTCAAAACCGGAGAAATCCTGGGCTTCCTTGGACCCAATGGCGCGGGCAAAAGTACGACCATGAAAATGATAACGGGTTATCTGGGTATCGGGGAGGGCGATATCTGGCTGGGGGAACAATCGGTAAAAGAGTACGGGGATGAACTAAAACAGCACTTTGGCTATTTGCCGGAAAATAATCCGCTATACCTTGACATGCCCGTGATTGATTACCTCGAATTTTGCGCGGCTTTACAAGGAGTTAAAAAGGCAGATACCCAAAATAGGGTGAGGGCCATGGTGCGGGAATGCGGCCTGAATGCAGAAAAGCACAAAAAAATCGGTGAGCTTTCCAAAGGCTACCGCCAGCGCGTCGGATTGGCCCAGGCGATGATCCACGATCCTGAGGTTTTGATCTTAGATGAACCCACTTCGGGTCTTGATCCCAATCAAATCGTTGAAATCCGGAAACTGATCCGTTCCCTTGGAAAAGAAAAGACGGTCATTCTGAGCACCCATATTCTTCCCGAAGTGGAAGCCACCTGTGACCGCATTTTGATTATCAACAAGGGAAAAATAGTAGCGGACGGTTCGGCAGAAAACCTGCGCAAGCAGGCCACAGGCCAGGAGATTCTGAAAGTGAGAATTGAAGATGGTGCGGCGGAGAATATCCTGCATGAACTTCGAAGGATCCGGTCTGTAGATCGGGTAGAACTGATCGACAAGAACCTCAACCGGTTCGAGGTAAATGGCAGGACCGGAAGTTCTTCCAAACGGGAGATCTTCAATTTATGTGTGCAAAAAGGATGGGTGCTAAGCGAACTTATTCCCATTGAAACACGCCTCGAAGACATTTTCAGAAACTTAACGATGAATTGACATGAATGCTGTTTGGGTCATAGCAAAACGCGAACTCCAATCTTTCTTTGATTCCCTGATTGCCTACATCATGCTGGTACTATTTCTTGGCTTCAGCGGTTTTTTTACGTGGCTCTTTGGATCGGATATCTTTTTTGCGGGTCAAGCCAGCCTGGAAGGATTTTTTGATATCGCTTACTGGACCTTGTTCTTTTTTATTCCTGCGTTGACAATGCGCTTGTTGGCGGAGGAGAAAAAAACAGGCACCATCGAGCTCTTGCTGACGAAAGCGGTATCAGACAGGGCCGTCGTTCTTGGTAAATTCCTTTCTACATTATCGCTGGTGGTCATCGCATTGTTGTTCACGCTGCCTTATGTGATTACGGTAGCCAACCTTGGAAACCTTGATCTTGGCCAGGTGGTTTGCGGGTATACTGGATTGTTATTGTTAAGTGCCGCTTATATCAGCATCGGGTTGTACGCCAGCAGCATCACCAGCAACCAGATTGTCGCTTTTCTGGCCGCGCTTTTTATCGGCTTGTTCTTTCAAATTATTTTTGACGTTCTGGCCGCGAATTTTACAGGTTTCCTTGGTCAGCTGTTCAGCACCCTAAGCCTGTCCAATCATTTCGAAAGTATTTCCCGCGGTGTAGTTGACACCCGCGACGTAATCTATTTCTTGTCCATTGTCTTCATTGGACTATTCCTTTCGGAATTGTCGTTAACTAAGCGAAATATTGACTGATCATGAAGCAAAAGCTCCTTATCACCACCACTTTGTTGATCGCCATCCTGCTGGGC
>JBGPGZ010000288.1:0-5824 GCA_041484175.1 Cyclobacteriaceae bacterium
CAGCGCCTGCGTTCGTCAACGAAGACAAAGAATCAAACCCGGAATAAAGAATAAAGCAAGCGAAGGCGCCTGAAATAAAGGCGACTACCTGGTTGGCAGTAAGTGCGGAGGTCAAAATCCCCACCGAGCAAAATACACACCCCAGCATTAGCAGTCCTAAATAAGATCCGATGACGCCTGCCGTATCTATATTGCCGGCGGGACTCCCGAGCCGGTACACCGAAAAATAAAATATCAGCGTAGGAATGAGCGCTACAAAAGTGAGGGAAAAGGACGCAAGAAATTTTCCCATGATAATCTGCCAATCCGTTAAGGGTTTCGTAAGCAGCAGCTCCAGGGTGCCCATCTTGTTTTCTTCCGCAAAGCTTTTCATGGTGATGGCAGGGACCAGAAAAATGAAAACATAGGGCCCGAATCTGAACAAGGGGTCCAAATCGGCAAACCCGTTTTCGAGTACTGAAGTCTCAGGAAAGATCCAGGTCATCAGTCCCATGGCAGTAAGGAATACACCGATTACCACATAGGCGATCAGGGAATTGAGAAAACTGTTAAACTCTTTAAGGAAGATGTGGATCATGGAACCGAAACGGACGCGTCACCCGCATTTGCCAATGAGGTTAATTCTTTGAATATACTTTCCAAGGAGCCTTCTTCGATTTTTAATCCGACCAGGGAAAGTTTCCTGTCGGCCGCAAAGCGAAAAACTTCAGGTCGCAGGTCAATCTCTTGTGGACTGGTGATCCTGAATTTAGAGTGTCCTATTTCCTCGACCCGGCTTGCGCCTGAGAGGGAGGCCAGGGCTTCCGATGACACGGTCCCTTCAAACTCCACGACCAAAACGGCCAGGCCTGTCTTTCCCTTTAACATATTTTCAAGGCGGTCATCGGCCACAATCTCTCCGAGATGAATTACGACTACCCGGTCGCAAATCGACTGAACTTCTTGCATGATATGGGTTGAGAAAAGCACGGTCTTGTTTTTGCTGAGGTCTTTTATCAGCCTCCTGATTTCCACCAGTTGGTTGGGGTCCAAACCGGAGGTAGGCTCATCGAGGATCAACACGGCAGGATCATGGATCAGGGCTTGCGCCAATCCCACCCGCTGTCGAAACCCTTTTGAAAGGGATTCTATTTTTTTATTTTGTTCACTGGTCAGCCCGCACAGATCAATCATCTCTTCGATCCTTTTTTTCAGCCGAGCTGCCTTCAATCCAAAAATACGGCCGGAAAAGGCCAAATATTCGTGAACATGCATGTCGAGGTACAATGGATTGTGTTCAGGCAGGTAGCCTGTGTTTCTCTTTGCATCCATGGGCTGGTCCACCACATCAAACCCTGCCACTTTCACCTGGCCGGAGCTGGGGGGCAAGTACCCGGCGAGAATCTTCATGGTCGTGGATTTGCCGGCACCATTAGGGCCCAGGAATCCGACGATCTCGCCTTCCTGGATGGAAAAGGAAATATCCTTGACAGCCGCTTGCGGGCCGTACATTTTCGTAAGATGACTGATCTGAAGCGACATTTTTGGGACGGCACAAAAGTAGGCAAAGTTAACAGTTGTCGCGTGGCTGTCTATCAATTTTTGAGTCTAAACAATGATGATCAGGGGTTGCAGCAGGGAAGACCGGTCACCAAACTTTAACCTGGCCTATTAATTGCCGTTGAAAAGACCAACGAATTTCAGACCTTTGCAATTCCAATGATCCATCCTATGCGCCTTGCCTTTGTTGTTATTTGCGTTTTGTTATTTTCAAGTCTGGCTGCCCAAACCGCCTACAAAATCGACTTCAAGGTGAAGGGCTGGAAAGACACAACGGCCTTCCTCGGACATTATTATGGGGAAAGTACTTTTCTTAAAGACACTGCGAAGGTAAACAATCAGGGTTCGTTTACTTTTCACGGCAACAAGCCGTTGCTTCCCGGTGTTTACTTTTTGGTGCTTTCCAAGAACAAGATCTTTGATTTTGTCGTCGGCAGCGATCAGCAATTTAGCATGGAAACCTCGTCAGACGATTACATTAAGAACATGAAGGTTGCCGGCGACGAGGACAACCAATTGTTTTTTGAAAACCTTGCTTTCATCATGGAGCAGCATAAGGAAGCAGATCCATTTGTTAAAATGTTGCAAGACACCACGCTGAAGGACGAGCAAAAAAAGAAAGAAGCGCGCGAAGGCTTCAGCAAGGTGAATGTGCGTGTGCTTGCTTATCAGCGCGAACTTTTTACAAAACATCCAACGACCGTTACGGCCAGGGTATTGAAGGCATCCCTGCCGGTGGAAATACCGGAACCACCGAAGAAGGCCGATGGCTCCCTTGATTCAGCGTTTCAATTGCGGTACTACCGTGAGCACTTCTTTGATAATTTCGACCTGGCGGATGGGGCACTTATCCTTTTACCCCGGCCCCTATACCAGGAAAAAGTAAAGGAATATCTTGATAAGCTGTTTCTCCCCCAGCCCGATACCGTAACGCGTGCGATTGACAAATTGGTGGCCAGGGCTAAAAAGAACCCGGACACGTATAAGTATCTTGTTTATACCTGTGTCTTCCTCTACCAGACACCGGAAATTATGGGGCTCGATGAGGTGTTCATCAATTTATACAATAAATACTTCGCGAGCGGTGAAATGGATTATTGGGCCAATGCCCAGCTTAAGAAAAATCTAAAGGAACATGCCGACAAATTGGGGAGAGCCATGATCGGTCGTACCGGTCCCAACCTGATGATGCAGGATGAAAACAAGCAGCCCCGGTCGCTTTACGATATCAAAAAGAAATACACGATCATCTACTTCTTCGATCCGGATTGCGGTCATTGCCGCGAGCAATCGCCAAAACTCGTCGACTTTTACAATCATAAGAAAAATACCTATGATCTGGAGGTGTTTGCGGTGGCCTCGGATACTTCCATGCAAAAGATGAGAGACTATATTAAAGAGATGAAAATGACCTGGATTACGGTTAACGGCCCTCGCAGTTACATGAAAGAGCATTACAGCACGCTCTATTTTACGGAAACATACCCATCGATTTACATTCTTGACGAAAAGAAGAAGGTCATCGCCCGGAAATTACCCACCGAGAAGCTGGACGACTTTTTGGCCAATTACGAGAAATTCCAAAAGAGAAAGCAGGCACCCGGGAACAAGGGCACCTGACATAATTCTCCCAAAAATTACAATTCAATACACATTTTTGCCGTTTTGAGTAATAAATCCGGCTTTCAATGCAACTATTTACCTGCCATGGAGTATCTAAGGAGTAAATACCTGAAAACTATGGCCCTTCTCAACACGCTTTTTGGCAAAAAGAAAAAGGAATTCAAAGCTTCTTGCAATATAACCAAGGAACCTATTGAAAAGGGATATGGCTATTTGCTCACCACCGCCCAGGTGGTATCCTCCAAGAAATACTGGGACCTGATCATGACAGAACCGGAGACCATGTCATACACTGTTTCGCACTTCAAAAACCAATCGAGTGGTACGCAAATGCGGAGCATGATCTTTGAAAAATACGCTACGATCGCAAAACCGTGGATTGTCTCGGACTCCATCATTAATTACTTTGAAGTCGATAAAAATGCTGCGCGCGAGCAGGCAAAGAAGTGGTGGGAAACCGAAGGAAATTATGCCCCGGACCAAACAGGACCCGCCACGGACCACCTTGACATTCCGACTTTCCAAAATCTCAAGAACTACGCGATCCTCGAAGCGGGCAGGGAGCGGGTGCGGGTGTAGCTCAGCTAAGCATTCGCAATTCGCAACTAATTCGCAAATCAGACAAATCTTTCACGCTACGGCGCATTCCCAATCCCTTGAGAGGAGGTGATTGGGTAAGTTTGTGCAGAATTGCGATTAGTGAATTGAGAACGGTGATTTGCGAATTGAATCTAGCATTAACAAACTGAAATTGGCACCCCATAGCTGGCTCTGGGAAGGACTCCTTCGCACCAAGCTCTACTACAACATCAAGCGAGAGAACGTACCCACAGCTTTGTACATAGACTTAAAGGATTTTTTTGACTAAGAAGAAAAGTTTGCATGAGCAGCAGGTTTTTGGAAACCTTGGACATCGTGCGAATGAATCTCTTGCCCTGAAAGGGCTTCATCACTTAGCACAGGGCAACGCCCTGTGGTGGGAACACACCTAATAACAATACCCTGAAAGGGTTAAATCCTCGACCGCACAAAAGAAACGTCCGAGACCTATGTCGCAATCTCTCCCTAAAATACTTCTCATCATTTTCAGATGAAAGGTATGAGTGGGAATCTTCAAAAAAAATTATCTCCTTTAATTTCTGCGCTCGATCGTAAACTCCACCAATTGTTGCAATGACGTTTTGTAAACGGACGCGGGCATGGTGTTTAATATCTCCGTTGCTTTCTGGAAGAAGCGGTTCATCGATTGCTGGGCATATTCAATTCCTCCGGAGGCCTTCACGTAGGCAATCACTTCCTTGACTTTCTTTGGTTTGGAT
The DNA here is from genome assembly GCA_041484175.1 of Cyclobacteriaceae bacterium. Taxonomy (GTDB): domain Bacteria; phylum Bacteroidota; class Bacteroidia; order Cytophagales; family Cyclobacteriaceae; genus ELB16-189. The sequence continues at coordinate 4,482 of JBGPGZ010000288.1, forward strand.
CCTTCGTTCTTCACAATGCCGATAATTCTCCTTTTCTCCATCCACGATGATTTCGACAATGCATAGATCAGGGGCAGGGTCATTTTCTTTTCTTTAATATCAATGCCCAGCGGCTTGCCAATTTCATCTTCCCCATAATCAAAAAGGTCATCCTTGATCTGAAAGGCCATCCCCACCAGTTCACCAAACGTCCTCATTTGGTCTACAGAATCCTTCGGGGCTCCGGCTGAACTCGCCCCGACGGCACAACAGGACGCAATCAGGGAAGCGGTCTTTTGGCGGATGATGTCATAGTATACTTCCTCCGTAATGTCCAATTGCCGTGCCTTTTCAAGCTGCAGCAACTCACCTTCACTCATCTCTTTTACCGCCTTGGTGACAATTCCCAGCAAATCAAAGTCGCTGTTTTCGATCGAAAGAATTAATCCGCGGGAAAGCAGAAAATCCCCGACCAGCACGGCTATCTTATTCTTCCACAGTGCGTTGACTGAAAAAAAGCCCCTGCGATAATTTGCATCATCCACTACGTCGTCGTGCACCAGCGTGGCCGTATGAAGTAATTCGATCAGGGAGGCCCCGCGGTAAGTAGACTCGCCGATCTTTCCACACGTGCCGGCGCTCAAAAAAACAAACATCGGACGCATCTGCTTGCCTTTGCGCTTCACGATATAATTCATGATTTTATCCAGGAGCAGGACGCGCGTTCGCATGGAAGCGCGGAACTTCTGTTCAAACTCTTCCATCTCGCGGGCGATGGGCGCCTTAATATCCTCTAACCGTATAGACATGAATTGCAATAATACGGAATCGGGTCCATAGTCGATAGTCTGGCAGACACCTGTTCCTTAAGCTTTTCAAAAAAGCCAAGGCGTTTGACCGTGGGCTATCGACTATTTAACTAATTTCGCGACCATGAAGACCATGGATAAACACTGGGAACAGTTGTTTTTTGCACTGCTTGTGTTGGCGATTGCCTTTTTAGTAGGGCGAATCCTGCGCTATATCCTTGGCCGGTTCCTGAAAGTTTCAGCCCGGAAATTAAAGGTGGACCCCACCCGGTACAATTTCTTCAAGAATGCCGTTGACTTTATTATTTTCCTGATCGCGGCGATCGTCATTTTCCGGTCGATTCCCTCGCTCCATTACTTTGGCACCACCCTGATTACGGGAGCCGGCGTGTTGGCTGCCATTGTCGGCTTTGCTTCACAGTCGGCATTCTCCAACATCGTCAGTGGCATTTTCCTTGTCATTGTCCTTAAGGCCATCAAAGAAAAATTCAGCGAGGAACACGTCGAAGTCGCTTATCCTTATAAAATTTTGATCCAAAAGAGTATTTCCTGACC
>JBGPGZ010000289.1:0-5817 GCA_041484175.1 Cyclobacteriaceae bacterium
GCTAGCGGAATAGAAGAGTTTTGCATAGAATCGCCGGATTTGACTTAACGAAGATAAACTTTTTGGATTTGCATCGACATTTTCAGGGAAGGGCAAAGAAAAATAATATTTTAAATTTCTTTGCCACAGATGGCCACAGAAAATGCAAAAGGCCTCGCTTTGCTGGAGGATGAGAAGTCCGGCTGGTTTTGTCTTTTTTTTCTATTTTTAGCATACGATAAAGAATTTTGAATGGTGAAGAACCGCTCCGCGCCAGGAACCGAAGTAACAGCCTATGTGCTCGTCGCGGTAGATGACGTCGACAAGCATTGCGAGCATACCAGGCAATGCAGGGCCAACATTGTGCATCCACCTTCCGATATGCCGTTTGGAGAGCGTATACTGCCAGGGATTATGCAGGCACTGGTGGACGTTCTCGCAGCATGTCGCCGATGTTCCACCAGGGGAATGGGGTGCGAAATCAGCCGGCGGTGACTGAAAACCCGACCAACGATAGGAGGATAAGATGAAATTTAGTAAAATCATTATCGCGCTACTATTTTTTATCAGCTGTCATGACACTGTTAAACCGGTTGATCAGTGTGTCGACAGGATAAACTTGACCTTTGTACCGTGCGCAGGCTACGTAAACGTATCGGCTAATCAATGCGTCATAAAAGAAGCAAGGGTAGCATTTTCAACGGGGTATGAGCACGAAAAATATGTCTATTTTTATGATGGCACTGACTACTACAAAATAGATAGGTATGACCGTCCCTATGACGCGGACTATCCGGATTCACCCAATGCAACCATCCGATTTAGTTATGAACAGGGACGAATCAAGGAGGTTATTTACGCTTCTAATGCAACCCCGAACTCCTATCTTCAAACCACGTATGCATTTTTGGACACGGAAGTAAGGATTCAGGTTTTTCATATAGTCGACGGTGTGAGCACTCAGCAACTGGATGATTCGGGTCAACTTTATTTGTCCAATCCAAAAGACTCCATCTATCATTACGTGGGCCCCCATGTGGCCGATATTTTTCAAGACCAATACCTCGGTGAGTATAAGGCGGGTAATCGAGTCCGATTCGGCGTACCTGCTTCCGATGGAAATTGCCAATTATACGATATCAAATGGCGATTCATTGTCAAAAGTTACTTTGATAATCTGGCCAATGTACTGCGAGACTATGCCGTCAGGTATCCTTTTCAGGGTGGCAACGGCCTACCCGCTTACTACGATCAGTTTTGGCTAGCGAATAACGCAAACAATACGATTGCAATTGTCAACGATAATGGCGCCAAGCTTGAATCCTCCCAGGATTGCTGGACTTTTCTTGTCAATTCGTCACAACAGCTGTGGCTGAAGAAATTCGTTACGAGTGGCGGTGAAATTACTTATATCTATGATTGTGAGTAAGACTTAAAAGTTATGAAGCACCAAGGCAGGATTATCACGCCTGATTTCACTCTATCTTCTTGGGTTTTTCCAATTAACGGTTCTTATTTGGAGTAATATAAACCATCTGCGCAAGCGGCAAAAATGAAGGAGCGCATAAATATGGCTTATTACCGGCAAACTGACTGGGACCGGTTCCTGCAACTGATTGATGACAGGAAGAGTATGCACGATTCCTGGGAGGAATGGCACAAAGCCTATGAGAAAGCAAAGAAGTCCATTGAAGCGGAAGGCCTTGTTGTTAACCAGGTTATCGTTGATATTGATGAATTGGATAAGTACTGTAAGGTTCGGGGAATAAAAAACGATGGGAAGGCTCGTTCAAAATATATTATTGGCAAATAATAGAACAGTATTTGTTCCTCCTCGCCTTTGCGCGTGTTCCTCTCCAAGTGTTTCCTTGGCGGGATTTCTGCATCAAAATGCTTTAAAATTTTCTTGCCACAGATGGCCACAGAAAATGCACACGGAAAATGTACAGTGATCTGAATGCTTTGTGCTCATTGTGGTTCTTCGTGCCTGCACACCGAAGTGCTTCGGGCACGCAGGTGTGAACTTGGCGACCTTGCTTGGTCACAAAGGACGCCAGGAAATCAGAAAGAGATGGCTACGGGATCAAATTGAACATTGGATATTGATCTATGAGGCGGTATCTTGAAACCGGCTACCTTGGAACCAACAAAGATCAATGAACCTGTTTAATCGAAAGAGGATAAACTTTAGGCGTGACCCAATCCGTTTCTTCGCTGCTTTACTCTTAGTGATACCCGTCGCCTGCAAAAAACCAACCCGTGAAGAAGGTGCCTCTTCCGGATCTGTCCGGCTTAATGCACTCTCCGGCATTTACACGACTCAGCAGGCTGACGAAGCTGAAGGTGTGTACACCAGCGCCTGTGCAAGCTGTCATGGCCAGGACGCCAGGGGGAGTGAGGGGGGATCTCCTTTGCTGGGGTCGGTGTTTCAATCGCGGTGGCAGGACAAATCCATCGGCGCATTGTTCGATGTGACCAAAAACACAATGCCCAAAAACAATCCGGCATCACTCGACGACAAAGCCTACGCCTCTTTGGTCGCCTTTATGCTCCGGATTAATAATTATCCATCCGGCGACAAGCCCCTTGCTTCCGACAAGAAAGACCTGGAAGAAATACTTTTTGGTCCACCGGCCCCTAAAAGAGTTCCATACAAGTTTACTCCCCGAAATACCGGCGAGGCCATCACGTCCATTGAAGGCGAGTGGACCCAGCACCGTGGCGACTACGCGAGCACCAACTATTCCCCACTGGACCAGATCAACCGCGACAACGCGAAGCAATTGAAAATTGTCTGGCGATGGAAGACAGATAACTTCGGGCCAACAGCGGAATTCAACTATGAGGCGACGCCATTGATGGTCAAAGGAATCTTGTACACCACCGCCGGATCGCGTCGCGCTGTTGCCGCCATTAATGCAATCACCGGCGAAACGCTCTGGACATACCGGCTGGATGAAGGCGAACGGACGGCGTATGCGCCGCGGCAAAATGCAGGACGGGGTGTTGCCTATTGGAGGAACGACAAGGACAAAGATCACGACCGCATCCTGTATGTCACACCTGCTTATCAGTTGGTGGCCCTGGACGCGGCCAATGGCAGGCCGGTCACGGGTTTCGGAGTTGACGGTATTGTTGATTTGAGACGCGGACTCAATTTGGATCCGGTTAAATCCGTCATCGGATCAACCTCCCCTCCGATCATTGTCGGTGATGTCGTGATTATTGGTTCGTGCTTCCCTCCCGGTTTGGCGCCGCCATCCAGGAAGGAAGTGCGGGGTGATGTTTCCGGTTATGATGTATATACCGGCAAGAAGCGTTGGATATTTCACAGCATTCCTCAAGAGGGTGAGTATGGTAACGAGACCTGGGGAAAGGAGAGCTGGAAATACTCAGGCAATGTAGGCTCATGGCCACCATTGTCGGCTGACCCGGAACTGGGCTATGTATATTTGCCGATGGAGGCCGCGACGGGAGATTTCTACGGCGGCCATCGTCCGGGAGATAACCTCTTTTCGCAAAGCCTTGTTTGTCTGGAAGCAAAGACCGGTAAAAGGGTATGGCATTACCAAATCATTCATCATGACATCTGGGACTACGACCTGCCAGCTCCCCCGGTGCTCGCAAACATTGTGGTAGAAGGCAAGGCGATTAGAGCCGTGGCCCAGGTGACGAAGCAGGGTTTTGTTTTTGTCCTTGACCGGATAACTGGAAAACCTGTCTGGCCTGTTGAGGAGCGTCCGGTACCGGCAAGCGACGTGCCGGGTGAAAAGACTTCTCCCACCCAACCGTTTCCAACGAAACCGGCTCCCTTTGAACGACAGGTAATAAACGAGGAAGTGCTTATTGACTTTACGCCGGAACTCAAACAGGAAGCAATAAAAATTGCAAGCAAGTTCAAGATGGGATCGGTTTATACGCCGATCGCCGTCTACAATCCTCCGCAAATGTTGGGCACCCTCATGCTTCCTTGTCCTACCGGAGGTGCGAATTGGCAAGGTGCTGTGCTTGATCCAGGGACCAATTTTCTTTATGTATCGTCGACGACGATGATCGAAGCGATGGCCCTCTTCGCCGAACCGGACGTCTCCGACATGGATTATGTCGCCTGGTGGACGGGAGGCTTTGGCACGGGTCAAGGCGGTCCTTCAGGGTTGCCGCTTGCCAAACCGCCGTGGGGAAGGATTACTGCGATCAATCTGAACACGGGCGAGCACGTATGGATGATGCCGAACGGCGATGCACCCGATTGGGTGAAGAACAATCCGGCGTTGAAAGGAATAAAATTACCGCGCACCGGCCGGCCTGACCGCGTAGGGCTGTTAATCACAAAGACATTGTTGTTCGCCGGCGAGGGGGCAGGTCTCTACGGTGCCGTGGGGGGAGGCGGCAATATGTTCAGGGCCCACGATAAGTCAACCGGCGAGATTCTTGCGGAGATCCAACTTCCCGCAAACCAAAGCGGTGTTCCGATGACTTATTCAATCAACGGAAAACAATATATCGTTTTGGCGATCGGCGCCATGGATCATCCGGGCGAATTGGTAGCGCTGGCCGTGAATTGAGGAAGATACGAGGTACGAAGAAGCTAGAATCAAGAAGTAAGAAGCAAGAAGTAAGAAGCCAGAATCAAGCAATCTCTACTGACTGATGTAGTGCTCGAGGTGCTCGATGATGTCTTTTTGCTCTTCGATGACGTGACGGACTACGTCCCCGATCGATATCATCCCCACCAACTTATCTCCCTCAACCACCGGCAGGTGGCGAATGCGTTTATTACTCATTGTTTGCATGCAATCATCGATGCTGGAGTCGGGTGAAACAGTGATCGGGTTTTCGGTCATCAGTTCTTTGATCAAGGTGTCTTTGGAGGACTTGCCCTTCAAAATTAGTTTCCGGGCATAGTCACGTTCGGTAAAAATTCCAACCAGTTTTCCATTGTTGGTAATCAAAAGTCCTCCGATGTTTTTATCACACATGATTTGGATGGCCTTAAAAACGGTAACACCGGGTTCGACCGAAAATACCTCGCTTCCCTTTGACTGGAGTATATTCCTTACTTTTCCCATGGTCTGACAAATTTAGTGCAAACGATTGCGATTGAAGGTATAATTTTCTAAAAAGAAAGCAAAGAACTTTTTGCCAATTTATACTGCTTTTTGAAGAAATGTCCGTTTTAGAGCACCAATACGAAACTTGGAAAAACTCCGAGGCCCAGGCTCAATGCCATTAAGAGAGCGAGCAATAATTTCAGCGAGCGAGACAATGCCAAAGCGCCGGCTGGAGATTCTTTAAAGAACATCGCGACGATGACGCGAAAATAGTAATACACGCCAATCAACGATGTCACCACACCGAGGATTACGAGATTGAGGTAACCTTGCTTTATCGCCAGTGCGAACACCATGTATTTGCCCAAAAAGCCCGCGAGCGGCGGGATCCCCGCGAGCGAAAGCAATGCGACGCTCATCCCCAGAGCCAGGAACGGGTTTCGTCTAAAGAGCCCATCAAAACTTTCGGCACTGGCTGAATTCCGTTGTTCGACTTGAATCAACACGACAAATGCGGCCAAGGTCGCGGCAGCGTACGCTGCGAGGTAATACAAAATAGCATTTGCGGAAGCCGGTCCCCCCGCCAACAGCGCCAGCAGAATATATCCGGCATGCCCCACGCTTGAATAAGCCAACATCCGCTTTACGTTGGTTTGATAGACGGCCGTGATGTTGGCGACCAACAACGTCAGCACGGTAGCGGACACCAAGCCCCCAATGACGACCGTGGCAAGCGGCCGCTGGACCTCCGAGCCGCTACTCGTCGAGATCGCCATTGGAATGAAAC
>JBGPGZ010000290.1:0-5722 GCA_041484175.1 Cyclobacteriaceae bacterium
AGAAAAACTACAGGACCATTCGATGCTGATTGTCAAGGCCAAGCAAAGTAAATGGCTGGAAATCGTTGCGGAATTCTTTTTTCGGCAATTGGGAACGAAATTTTCTGCCTGGGTTGACCGCATTGATAATGGCGATCCAAAGAAATACCATCAGAATTCCATTGACCGCGGAATTTCCATGAATGCCTACGTTCATCGCAATGGCCGCTGGGAATATCTTGGGAGCTATGAGAATGCAGGGACGTTAGAATACAGAAACCTTGCATTGAATCTGGATTTAAGTAAAATCGACGAAGAGACCATAGAGATCAAACTGGAGTCGGCGCACGGTCTTTGGGATCTAGACTTTGTGGGGATAACGGATGAATGGAGCGAGGAGGTAAATCTTACAAAGCTTAGAACGATCAGTGCCTTCAATCAGGATGGAGCGGATGTGTTATCCAGGATCAGCGGAGACGACGGGATTTATGTCGTACAACCCAACGAAGGAACGTATACCAACCTATTTTTTGAAGCCCCTACCCACCCTGACTCTTACCTCGTTCTTCAGGGTAACGGATATTATCATCATAAAAGGAACTATACGACGAAGCCCAATTACCCGGTCTTAAAAGAGCTGAGAAAAGATAAACTATCCACGCATCAGCTTTCAAGACTGCTTCAGGAGCAGGTTGTAGCGAAACTGAGCAAGACGCAAAACAATTAACCGGAATGCGAAGAATAACAGGTGTTGAATATAATCTGGTAAGGCTCTTCATGATCATCAACGTGTGGTGGATTGGCACCAAAGCGTATGGACATCCCCTCAAGTCTTTTCAGGTGGTGGCCGCGATGCTGAAAAGAATTGACAGAATGTTTGATGGTAAAATGTTTGTCAGGGCATTCAAAATCAACAAAAAATATGTTCTGCACGCGTATCACCCTGCATGGCCTTCCCGCGCATTTAACTCTTTTTTTATCAGCCGGCTTCATGAAATTGAACCCATATCAAAGAACCACACATCGCTAAGGAGATTGTTTGTTGCCATTACAAAACAATGTCCTTTGCAATGTGAACATTGCAGCGAGGCTGAGACGTTGTATCAACAGGATATTTTAAGCTATGATGAGCTAAAGGATCGAATTGAATCCTTTGTTCATCGAGGGGTCAGTCAATTGGTGTATTCCGGTGGCGAGCCCCTCAGCCGCTTCCATGATCTGGAGAAATTGGTATCTTACTTTCAAAAGGATTGCGACCAGTGGATCTATACGTCAGGTTACGGACTCACTGCCCATAAGGCCAAAACTTTAAAACGGGCCGGATTAAGAGGTGCAGCCATTAGCCTCGATCACCATTTGGAAGACTACCACAATGATTTCAGGGGAAGTGATAAATCATTTTCGTGGGTACTCGAAGCGCTCAGGAACTTTAATGATGCCGGGATAATGACCGCGCTGAATGTTTGCCCCACCAAAAGGTATATTACTTCATTTGATTTTGAGGATTATATGAAACTTGCCAAAAAACTCCAGGTTCCAATCATTAATATCATCGAGCCCCGATCGGTGGGTAATTACAGTGGAAAAAATGTTGAGCTTGACTGGGAGCATAAAGATTTGCTGTTACGCATATGCTATAAATATAATTTCAATAAGGCATTGCGAGATTTTCCAACGGTCGTGTATCCTGCCGTTTTTGGTAAATCCTTACCCTGTGGCGGAGGAAGGTCATACCTCTTTTTGGATTTTGATGGTAAGGTTTATCCTTGTCCATTCTGTAAAGTGCATCCTGTAGCGGATGTTAGTGCCCAGGAGAATTTTTGCCTCATTCGGTAAGATTGAGTGATGTCTGCTTGCCACAGTGGCAATAGCTCCAACGATTGGGCTTTTTCGCACGGAAAGGGTTTTTCGCGGTCCGCGGCGCGGACAGGTTGTACCTCCGCTTACGCCAGCAGCGCCGCGCTAAAAGAAAATAGAATATGTGAGGTCGCAAGCGACCTCACATATTCTATTTACCAAAAAATGCAGATTCGCGAGCGAATCTGCATGATGGGAGTTATCCGCCTGCGGATAACTCCCATCACGAGGATCTGTGAGCGCCACTACAGGTCAATTGCGAAGAGCTCGCTATCCATGGCGCGCATGGCACACCCTCTAATCGAGCGGGGCTCTTTTGACATAGGTATGTTCGCCTTTCAAGTTCATATTGAGTCGATTCCGGATTCTCGTATAGAGAAAGGGTTCATGCAGGCCGAGGCGCCCAAAATTCGTACCTATCGCACCAGCATTGCCGCGTTAAGCAGATTCGCTCGCGAAGCTTCGCTACTTCACCGGCAAGCGAGTTTATCCGGTTTGATCTCTTCAGATAAGCATGTTAACCGCCTTATAGCCAAGAAATAATCCAATCAGGCACAATGCCACTCCCAATATTTGGATTACGCGATTCATGATCAGAAGATCGATCCGGTGCCTGTGCTTGGCTAGAATAAACGCTAAGTAAAAAAACCACAAAATGCTCCCCAGGGTGACAAACAAGGCATAGGACAGACTCAAAAGCAACGGAAAGTGTTTTGGTAGTTGCGCCAATTCCGTTGCTGTCGGTTCACGACTTATAAGTTTCATTGAATCAAGTCTTAAATAAGGGATTGCGTTGCTCTTCAGAATGCTGTCTTCGTTGGTCTTGTTGATCTCGGTATAACTGTCGCCCACGCTTTTATCGAGCCCGCCTGTGTTAAATCCCAATGAAGCCACCAAGGTGATAACGATGAACGAAGAAGTTAGCCACCCCAGAAATAATGTGGGATTAAGAAAATTCAAAATGAAACCCGTCCAAAAACCACTTCCCCCTTTTCTTCTTATTTTTCCTGAAAGATGACTTTTCTCTTCAATATGTTCCAGGTCGACCCTGGTCTTTGAAATTTTATATCCCAGGTACAAGAAAAACAGGGTGCCAACCAGCAAAACATAAGGAATTACAGGTCTGTACAACGAATAGAAATTCGTTAGGCCAAAGACCGCTCCAAAAACGTAAACAAAATCGGCAAAGGAAGCGCCCAGGATAGCAAGGTGACAATACTTCAATTTCCCCTTCAGCGCATTGGAAGTCACCAATATGCTGATGGGTCCTGAAATCGGCATCGAAAAGACGATACCGACTATCAAGCCGACAACCGATATCGTAATAAGACTTTCAGTCACTGCGTAAAACCTGGTTCGTTCAAGAATGTTTCAATAGCATCTTGCTTGCAGCCTCCAAATCAGAAGCCGTATCAATTTCCATACTGATATAGTCCGTTGTGTCCACGGTGAAGATTTCCTCCCCTTTGCTGATCAATTCCTGGAACGCCGCCTCGTAGAATTGATTGACATTCTTCTCAATGAGTATTTTGCGATCAAGAATATTGAATAATTTCCCCAGCGCCTGGATTCCAAATATCTCAATTCCGATGGATTCACCAATTGCTTCCATCCGTTTTACTTCTTTACCTATCTCAAGGACTTTTCCTTTCCCGTCCACTTTCACTTTGATTTCTTCATCGCTTACATCGTGCTTTTTCAGCGCCAGGCAATTGTCATGTCCGGATGTGAGGAGTTTCGCAATGATCTCTTTGTCAAAAACAATGTCACTATCCAGGAGCAGAAGCTCATTGCCAAGTACGGCATCTCTTGAAAGCCACAGTGAATAAATATTATTGGTTGAATCGTATACTTCATTTTGAATGTAGGTGACATGATATGCGGGATATTTGCCTGAAACAAACGCCTTGATTTGTTGGTCACGATATCCGGTTACGATAATCACGTCATTCAAATCATTGGCAATGATGTTATCAAGGGCGAGTTCAAGAATGGGTTTATCGCCTGCTTTCAGCAGACACTTGGGTGTGTTATCAGTCAACGGCTTAAGGCGGGAACCAACTCCGGCCGCGAGTATCACTGCCTTCATTTGGTAACAACGTGGTTTTTGAAGGTACTGTCAATATTTCGCTGAATCAGCCACAAAACAGCAGCCATGGCATTGAATCCGCCGATGATAATCCAGAAGAAGATATCAAACCTGTTAATAAAAGAGCAAACAATAAGGACCGTAACTTGCGTTGTCGGGCCTATCAACCCCCAGCATTTTATGGCTATCCTGTTTCTTTCATAATAGTCCTGCGGTGCGGCTTTAAATAGTTTTTCTCCTTCCTTTTTAGCTGTCAGCTTGTTTTGAATGGCGTTGTATTTAAAGTAAGCGCTGATAATCAACCGGTCAAGCCATTTGCTTTTCTGGTCCTTAATGACGCGGTACTCTTCCTTGAAAGAATCAAAGTCCTCTTCAAAGGTGCTTTTTCGTTGCAACACATAATCAAGAAACCGGGTAATATAGTAATCAACAAGGGCTGAATGAATCAAATTACTCAACCCGGCCATCACAATGAGTAGCCACCAAATAGCAAGATGATAGTGCCGGTCAGGATATCCGATTCCCAATCCAATAAACACGGCCCCGGTAGAAATGTAATCCGCCAATCCGTCAATAATCCTTCCTGCATGGGTTCCATTCTTTTTCAGACGAGCAAGTTGCCCGTCGCTGCAGTCGATAATATTGTGCAGCAAAAAAAGCGCTGCACCATAGGCAATATAAGCGGGGGATCCCTCTGCATAGAAAAAACCCGCAACGATTCCCACGATGATCGCAGTCACCGTAAGTTCATTGGGGGTGATGTTGGTGCGATAGATTATTTTGACAAGTAAAAATGCCAATGGCCTGTAAAAAAAGAGGTCGAAAAATTCTTCAACCTCGTGCATCTTGAGCGATGTTTTATACTCAGTGTACCAACTCATTCCTTGTTCTTTTGTTCAAAAATGCCTTTATCATATTCATCAGCATTTGGTTTTGTTCCTGCGTTCCAATGGTGATGCGCAAATGATTGAATAAACCGTCTTCGGCCATGAACTTAACAATCATATTTCGTTCGGTAAGGTATCTTTTCAGGTCATCCTTCATATTAACGGGAATTTTAACCAAAATAAAGTTTGCATAGGACCGGTAGGCCTTGAATCCTTCGATGGCGTTAAACGCTTTCAGGTACATCTCCGAATCTGCAACGATCTTTTCACGCATCTCATCATAATATCGCTTTGAATCCAGGGCCGCAATCGCGATTCTTTCCGATAGACGATTGTAACCCAGATAACGGGCGCTGAATAAAGAGAACCTGGCGTGATTATCACCCATCAATACAAATCCAATCCGGATACCCGCCAATCCATAGTATTTGGAAAAAGTGCGAATGACCAGAATATTGGGAAATTCATGCACGATGTCCTTCAAATGCGAATGATCATTATTATAGAAAAGCGTGTAAGCCTCATCCACCACCACAACCGCATCCTTCATTTTGCGCAATACCATTTTCAATTGATCCACTTCCAGGCGGTTTCCGGTTGGATTATTCGGAGAGCTTATGAGAACCAGCTTGGGCTTGTTCTCCTCATATATCCTCAGCATACCTTCGATGTCATAATAGAAAGAATCATCGCCCTCCACAATGGGATATTCAACTTTTATCCCTCCCACCTCATCGGCAATCTTTTTATAGTACCACCACGAATGCGATGGTGTCAGGATCTTATCACCCTTGTCAATGAAGCAATGTACTACCTGCTTCAGAAGATCCTCCGCGCCATATCCAAACATGATATTCTTTTCAGGAATACCGTAGTCCTTTGCAAGCCGTTCAGTCAAACAGCTTTTAAC
>JBGPGZ010000291.1:0-5710 GCA_041484175.1 Cyclobacteriaceae bacterium
GAATATTCTTGTGATTGAGGGATGTGCGCATTAACTCCCCAAAAAGACTCCTCACAGATTGACCAGACTCCATTAATAATGGGGTCGATAAAACGGCCCTTATTTTCAGCGATCTCGCCAAGCAAAAGAGTGCCCAGCACTTCACGTTTTTTAAAACTGATTGTTTCGTATTCACCACGATCACCTGTGCGCGCAATTAAAAGTGATTTTGTCGCGGGAATAGAAGGCCATTCATAATTCAGGTAGTTTTCCGCCTTCGCCAGGTAAGCATTCATCATATCCTTGTCTGCCTTCGACCAACCATCGCGATCGTCTAGCTTAGGAAATGGTTTCCAATCCGCCTGGGGAATCAACATTTTCTTTAATTCTTCCAAAGAATATTTTCCGCTGATCAGGTTTTGAGTTTGGGCAGTCAGTGAAAATGCTGCCATTGACAGAAAGAGAATGAATCCTAATTTTTTCATAGCATTTGAATTTAGTTCCCTCACACCTTTCCCCTCTCCCCCGGGGGGTGTCCGCAGGACGGGGTGAGGGATTACTTACCCTTCTCGTAAGCCAGTTTCATATACCGTTTTACTTCCTTATTAATGTCTTCATTACTCATCAGGCGGAGGTGATGATTGTATTGCTGGCTGCCGGGGACTTGGGCGATCTTGCGGAAGCATAAGTTATCGTTGTAGGGTTTGTCGAAGGGCAATACGACATCGATAAAATTCTTACCCAATTGTATGACAAAGGCAATCCGTGTCCGGGCCGCAAAGGCGATCATGGATTTTGTCGCGTGGATCGTTACTTTTCCAAGCTGCTGGTAGCAACTCGCAAAATGCCAGAATAGTGAAACGGTATAGTCAGATTTGCCATTCAGGAAATCGGCCAATACCTTATCCCCGCAGGAGTGCCCCTGGCCGTTGTTTACAAAGTTTTGTCCGCATAAAGGGCAGGTCCACATACCAGATTAAAAATACGATTTTTATTCCCAGGGTAATGATTTGTGCTACCGTGTCATTCTGACAACAATGGATCGGCTAAAATCAGGCAGCTTGAAATTCGTTCCCGCTCTTTCGATGCGTGTCCACTTATCCTGCCACGGATCATAAACTTCAATTCTTTTCCAGGGTACTGTAATTCCCAATTCCGCCGGATTGAGTTGAAACCCATGCAGGGTCCGGGGATGGATGCCCTTCTCCAATGCTGATTCCCAATTATTCATTTTGTCGCGAAGCCACAGAAGAATCGTTTTCCTCCCTTTCAATTGGTAGATCCTCACAGCATCCGTCTCCGTCTTGGACGGGATAAACGCCTCCAAAATCGGGTTAATGCCTTTCACTGCGTGATTGAATCTTTGAAAATGATACCACAGGTTATTTTTATCTACATAGGATTCCCAATGCCAACACATGCCCGCGCCTGCGGCTCCGGAAAAGAAAGGAGCAAAAAGGATGTCGTGCAATAAGATGCCCGCTGTATCCCGCGGATAGTATTTACTGGGGCCCATGTGATGGGGCTCGACTGCGCCTGTCTCAGCCAGTATCACAGGCTTACCCGTATGATACGATAACAACTCCTCAACAGCCGATGCGCAAATGATATCCATCGGAGCATGACAGACCTCCAATTTTGCGCCCGGATCAAGGTAGCGATGTACCTGGGCAACTTCATTTCCGGGCAACCTCATCATTTTTCTATAGACAGGTCTGGCGTAGTCTCCGTCAAAACTCCCCAGGCTTTGCATCACGAGGTTCTCCGGAAACCGGCGTTTTACCTCCCCGAGCATTTTTTCGTTCCAAGCAAAAAATACGCTGTCTTCGGGTCCCTTCATTGCATTCATCTCGTTCCACAACTCCAATCCAAAAAACAAGGTGTCACTTCCATAGCGCTTTTGATAAAAGTCAATTTTGTTTAGGAAGAGTCGCTGACCTTCCGGCGACGTCAGGTATTGCCGAATGCTGTCAAGCGGTCCACCGTGGGAAGTATGGTAAGCGAATTTCGTTGCCCACTTTTGTGGATTTTCCTCGAGGGTTACGTTCCGGAAATGCTCGAATGTTATTTTGACCCTCAAATTGTATTTCCTCGCCATGGCAATAAAACGATCAATCCGTCGCGCTTTTTCTTCATTGTATTTTCCAGCCTGATCTTCGATGTCCCAAAACGATTCGCTCAGCCACACACGAATGTAATTGCCTCCATTTTCAGAAAGGTTTTTCATCCATAGCCCGATCTCGTAAAAAGCTGAATCAGGGTTTTCATGCGTCCGGGAACTTGGATTGATCAAATTGATTCCGACCGGAATGTAGGGGGTTCGATCGGAAAAGGAGAAATAGGCCGGGTTGTCTTTGCTTACCTCGATGTAACGGAGAGTGGAAGGTTGATTTTGAAGGTGATCCGCAAGACAGACAACCAACGACAGAAAGGGTATAAAAAGGAATGATAGGTAATTCTTAAATGTTGGATTGTCAATGCGATTCATTACTTGTGCGGTGGCTAAAAATCCGATTCATCAATAATTAGGTGAATCCCGAAACGACAGACCCCGCAAGAAACTGCGGGGTGTCTTTCCAAAGAAGAATGGACTCCGTCCGGGAAAATGCATTGTAGCTCCCTGAGCGGATCTCCTTGTCCTCTGCAATTGTCACCCCGCGGTTTCTTGCGGGGCAGCCTTATGAAAACGTCATCAGTGACACCGGCAGCCGGCGGACCCGCTGACCGGTAGCCGCAAAGATGGCGTTGGTGATCGCGGGAATCACCGGAGGTAAGCACGGCTCACCCAGTCCTTGCGGCGAAGCTTCCGTATCGATGAACTTCACTTCGATCGCCAGCGGCGCATCGGGCATGCGGATCAACTTATACGTATTGAAATTCTTTTGCAGGGCAACGCCCTTCTCAAAGGTAAGTTCGCCAAACAAAGCATGACCAATGCCGTCGATGATGCCCCCCTCAATTTGGTTCTCAGCCCCGCTCGGGTTGATCACACGACCGCAGTCGACTGCGCAATATATTTTGTGTACCCGCACTTTTCCCGCTTCGATCGAAACATCGGCCACTTGCGCTACGTACGTGCCAAACGAGAAGTGCGCACCAAATCCTTTGTAGATGCCATCCTTCCCTTGTTTTCCCCAGTTGCCCATTTCGGCAGCTGTTTTGATAACGGCTTTGTACTTATCGACATCATAAGTCACCGCACCAAATTTGTTGTTCTTCGCGCGATCCAACAATTCGAGACGCAATGCAACAGCATCTTTCTTCAATTCTGTTGCGATCTCGTCGATGAATGTCTCTTCCGCAAACGCTATAAAGTTATGGTTAGGTGCCCTCCATGGTCCGATGGTAATATTGGATTCGAGGTTATGGCTGTCGATACGGAAATTCGGCACTGCCCCTGCCGGGAAACTATTTTCTCGCGAGGCATTGGGCTGATTCGATGCAGCCGCGATGAGATACCAGGCATCAAGCTCATTATTGTCGGTGATAGCCGCACGGTAACGATACATTCCTGTGGGACGATAAAATCCACCTTGCATATCATCTTCACGCGTCCAAATGACCTGAACGGGCGCTTTTGCAATTGATGAGATCATGGCCGCCTCCACAGAATAATCCGCCTGGAGTCTCCGGCCAAATCCCCCGCCCTGGCGCGACATGCCCACGGTTACATTGTCTTCAAAAATATTCAGCGCCTTGGCTATTTCTGTGCGCGTGCGGGCAGGAGTCTGAGTAGGTCCGTAGACTTCAGCCTTTCCATCCTTTACATCGGCAAAGAAATTCATCGGCTCCATCGACGCATGCGGTAAAAAGGGCGCCTCAAATGTACTCTCAAGGACTTTCTTTGACCCGGCCAATGACTTATCAACATCACCGTCATTGCGCTTTGGGGCGTCGTGTTTTTGCTGGATCAATTTTTTGAAAGCCTCCTGGTGATCAATTGTGCTCTCAAGTTTTTCATCTTCCCATTCCAACTTCAGCGCATCACGGCCCTTCTTCGCAGCCCACGTGGACGTCGCGAGCACAGCCACCCGGTTTTCCCATCGCACGACGTTCTTCACTCCCGGCACCTTGCGTGTTTCGACATCATCAAAGGATTTTAGTTTCTTTCCAAAAGTTGGCCTGGCCACCATCGTATAAAACATGCCTTCGCGCCTGGTATCGATTCCGTAAAGTGACTTGCCCGTCACAATATTTTTGGTATCGACGTTGCGCACGCGTGTGCCGATGATTTTATAATCTTTCGGATCTTTCAATTTGATCTCGGCAAGTGTGGTTAGGGTTGAGGCCTTCCCGGCAACTTCACCATAACCTAACTTTTTGCCACTGGGTTTGTGAATCACAAACCCGTTTTCCGCAAGGCACTCCGATACATTGACGCTCCATGTTTTAGCAGCCGCTTCCGTCAGCAGTTGTTTGGCTCCGGCACCTGCCTTGCGAAATGATTCCCAGCTGGAACGGATCGAGCCGCTTCCACCGGCTACCTGGCGCTCAAAACTTCTGTTCAACGGCGCTTGCTCTACAACTACGTCTTCCCATTTAACATCGAGCTCTTCAGCCACCAGCATCGGCAGTGAGGTCTTCACGCCCTGGCCAACTTCCGGGTTAGGGGCCATGATCGTTACAATTCCTTTGCTATCAATCTTCAAAAAAGCATTAAGAGAATATACGCCCTCTTCGGTCGCTTCCTCTTCCATTGACCTAGCGATCACCTTGAAGCCAAGCATCAGTCCACCACCGGCCAATGCGCTTACTTTTATGAAGGATCGTCTTGAAACGGTCATCGTATTCATGATTTACCTCCTTTCTGTGCGGCCAGGTGGATCGCCTGCCGTATGCGCTTGTATGTACCGCAACGGCAGATATTGCCTGCCATCGCTTTATCTATGTCCTTATCCGTCGGATTAGCATTGTGTTTGAGCAGGGCGGCCGCGGTCATGATCTGACCTGCCTGGCAATAGCCGCACTGGGGAACATCCGCCTCATCCCAGGCCAATTGTAACGGGTGATCGCCCTTTTCGCTCAAGCCTTCGATGGTGGTGATTTTCTTGTTTCCCACTGCTGAAACCGGCAAGGAACAGGACCGCATGGCGGTGTCGTTGAGGTGTACCGTGCAAGCTCCGCATTGCGCTACGCCGCAGCCGTACTTGGTGCCCACCAGGTTAAGTTCATCGCGTAACACCCACAGCAGCGGTGTATCGGGCGCTGCCTCTACGGGGTACGGCTTTCCGTTGATGTTCAGGGAATAAGTCGCCATAAGCCAAAAGGTTAGTCCTTAAAGAAAAATGAGATTCATGAACCAAAAGTTAGCAAAAGTTCGGGTGAGAATCCATATAAAATAGACGAGTGGTCGTTGGTTGATTTTCTTTGCAATAACATGGTATTTATGAACCGGGCCTGGACCCCTTAGACCGGCATCCTTAAACCTTTTGTAACCCTTCTGCGTTATACGCATTAATTTTGAGCTTTTTCGTGTGTTTTTAACTCTTCAGATTAGCCCTGGTATACGTGAATTTTGTTGCCACGGATCACATAGATAAACACAGATGGAGACAACCCCCTGTGTTTGTCTGCGTCATCCCCGCCTGACCGGACACACCGGTGTGGCTAATATCCCTCGGCATCACCTTCCCCGGGCATCGGCCCATAATGTCTTCGTGGCCAAAACTTCTCTGCTCTAAACACGTCACCCAAATCACAAAGAATGTAAACGTGCGGTGGAGTTCATCAC
>JBGPGZ010000292.1:0-5707 GCA_041484175.1 Cyclobacteriaceae bacterium
AAAAGCAGCGCGTGAACCTTTGTCTTATGCAGGCGTGAACACGGTCGGCCTGAAACGGAGAGGATTTGATTCCGATAAGATCGGCGAAATCCAGGAGATTTATCGATTCATATTTATGAAAGGCCTCAATAATTCCAAAGCGCTTGACCTGGTAGAACAGGAACTACCCTCCAGTCCTGAACGCAATCATATTGTTGAATTTATACGAACCTCAGAGCAGGGTATCATGAAAGGCTTTTCCACCGGCACTTCATCGTTCGAATGAAGATCACGATAGAAAATCTGGGTAAGCGGTTTAACCGCGAATGGATTTTCAAAAACGTAAACTACACCTTTGAAGCCTCGAATACGTACGCCATTGTAGGTCCCAATGGATCGGGCAAATCCACGCTACTTCAAATATTGTGGGGACAACTCCCCCCGAGCGTTGGAACCCTGCAGTTTAGCCTTGGCCCCCACCCAATAGCGATAGACGAAATTTTCAGTTACCTCTCCATTGCTGCGCCTTACCAGGAACTCATCGAAGAATTCACGCTGCGGGAAATGGTCCATTTTCATTTTCGATTTAAAAAAGCAAGAAACGCAATGGCCGAGGAAGAAATTTTAGAGGTGCTGCAACTCAGCCATGCATCCGACAAGTTAATCTCTCATTTCTCTTCAGGCATGCGTCAGCGTCTTAAACTCGGGCTGGCTCTTCTTTCGGAAACACCCCTCCTTTTTCTGGATGAGCCTGCCACCAATCTTGACAAGACTTCATTTGCGTGGTATTGGGAGCAACTGGGTAAACTTCCTGCCGAAATGTTAATTTTTATCGCCTCCAATCTGGAGACGGAATATCCCGGCTCGGCCAAAAAAATCAATATTTCAGCGTATAAATAAGGTTACAAACCGACGTGGATGGCTATTAAACCCTAAACCTGGATTTGCCGGCCAATCAGTGGTTTTTTTACAGCCCTGATTTTATTAAGTTTAGGATCGCTTTTAAACCATTGACAATGAAATTAACGGGTAAAATCATTTTTATAGCGGGTGTTGTTTGTTTTATGATGACCTATTCCGGATGTAAGAAGCATCATGATGAACCCATACCGATTACCGATCAACAGCTGGATTTACTAAGCAAGACGGCGTGGAAAGTAACAGCTGTGACGCTGGATGGTACCGATAAAATGTCCGATTATTCCAGTTTTACAATAACTTTTTCTGGAACGAAAGGCCAGGCTACATTTAATTACACAACCGCCGGCCGGACGCCATCTCCCTTGTACCCCTGGGCGAAAACCGGAACGCTGACTTTTGATGGTACCGGTCCCGCCACCAAATTGACCCGCGACGACGCCGTTCCCATTACCTATGCAGTTACAGCTACGCAACTCACGGCCAGTTTTCTATTCAGTGGCAACGGATACGCTGCCCGCGTAGGGAATGTGCAAGGCGCATGGATATTCACATTTGGATTATAGCCAGATACTCAATGATCTTTGAAATCCCCCTTCCTTTCCTGGGTGTTTTATTTTAGCACAACTACCGTGATACCGTCGCCGCCACGTTCAACATGTTCGTCGGCAAAAGAAACAACCTGTTTCACGGACTTCAGTCGCTCGCGTATCACCTTTCGTAAGACCCCTTCACCTTTGCCATGAAGGATTCTTAATTCACCCTGCCCCAGCAAGGTGGCGTCATCTAAAAAGCGATCCAGAAGGGAAATCACTTCTTCCGCGCGTTTCCCACGCACATCCAGCGTACCGGCAAACTCCGACTGTTTCCGGTTCAGGTCAAGACCGCGCGTGGCCCTGACGTAGCCGGTCGCCGGCCTGAGTTCCGCCTGGTCGCTGCGTACCAGTTTTTCAACCTTGAGAGAAGTCCGGATATCACCAAACTGAACGATGGCAGAACGGCCCTTCAATGAAATGACAGTACCTGTCACTTCCTGTCCAATGATCCTCACCTTATCGCCTTCTTTTAACTTTTCATTGAGAACCACAGGCATACCCCTGGCAGGCTGAACTTTGTCAGTTTGCGTCTGAAGATTTTGCCTTGCCTTCCGGGTCTCCTTTTTCTCCGCCTTATTCTCCAGGATGTGGCGGATGGTTTTTTCAATCTCGCGGTTAGTCTCTTTCAACAGGAATGAAGCTTCCGCTTTTGCAGCGTTTATAATCTCTTTTTTTTTCAATTCCAGATCAGAAGATAGTTTCTGATACTTAGTCAACTCACCGTCCAGGAGTATTTGTTTTTGGTTGATTTCTCTTTCCTTTTTTATCTGCGACTGTTTTTCCTCGGCCACCGATTTCATGAGCGCTTCCAGCCCGGTCAACTCCTTGCCAATGATGGTCTCAGCGGATGCGATGGTTTCCGATGAAAGCCCCGTTTTGCGGGCGATCTCGAGCGCAAAAGAACTTCCCGGTTGTCCTATCTCCAGCCGGAACAGGGGTATCATCTTTTTCATATCAAACAGCATCGCACCGTTGCGAATACCGGGATGATTTCCTGCAAATAGTTTTAAATTGTAGTAGTGGGTAGTGGCCACTCCCCACACTTTCTTTTGGAGCAGTGCGGCCAACACCGCTTGTGCGATACCGCCCCCGAAGTTGGGGTCCGTACCGGATCCAAGTTCATCCAGCAGTACGAGGGTGTTTTCTGAAGCATGCGTAATGAAATACCCCATGTTGCGCAAATGCGAGCTGTACGTACTCAGGTCATTTTCAATCGACTGCTGATCTCCAATGTCTAGAAAGATGCTCTCAAAGATTCCCACCGTCGACTTATCATGCAATGGCGGCAGCAGTCCACATTGCACCATGTATTGAATAAGTCCCACCGTCTTCAGACAAACCGATTTACCACCCGCATTGGGTCCCGAAACGAGCAAAAGACGGGCGTTGGCGGTCAGGTCAATCTCAAGGGGAACCACCTCGCGTTTGCCTTTCCAACTCAAATACAGCAGCGGATGCCGGGCATGGAGCCAATTCAAATCGGGGGCTTCCTTCAACTCAGGAAGCTCGGCATTCAGATCGATCGCTAATTTTGCCTTTGCCCGGGTAATCTCCACTTGCCCCAGAAAGCAGTAGGCTTTGTCCAGCTCCTCTTTATTTTCATAGAGGATCTTTGTGAGGTCCTTTAATATTTTTACGATTTCCCGCCGCTCCGCATGTTCGAGATCGCGGATCTCGTTATTTGCTTCCAGCACTTCTGCCGGCTCGATGTAGACCGTTTGACCGGTAGCGGACTCATCCATGATGAATCCACGAAGTTTTCGCTTATGTTCCGCAAGCACGGGAATCACAACCCGCCCATCGCGAATGGTCGGTGAAACACCTTCAGGCACCCAACCTTCGCCCGCGGCCTGCCGGTAAAGTTGGTCAACGAGTTTCCTTACGCGGAGTTGCTCCTCGCGCAACTGTTTTCGGATCTTAGCCAAGGCAGAGCTTGCGTGATCCTTCAGCTTGCCTTTCTCATCGATCTTTAACATAAGGGAATCCGGTACTTGTTTGGAAAGGGTCACCGGCAACGTTAGGGTGAACAATGCAGGACACGCCTCCTTGTTTTTCGTCAGAAATGTTTTGCACTCAAAAACAGTAGATAGGGACAGCGCTATTTTCAAAAGGTCTTCTGCTTCGATAAAACTATCTTCGATGGCGGCCGTTTTTAGCAATTCTTCAGCATCAAAAAAATGATGAGCGGGGAACGGTTCTTCTTTTTGAAAAATTTGCTTGAACTCGGACGTTTGCTGAAGCCATGTTTTGATTTGATTAAAATCCCCGGAGAACCTCAGTTGTTCAACTTCCCGGTGACCCAAACCGGAAAGACAATAGTTGCTCAACCGCTGCCTAAGCTGGTCGAAGCCAAGTTTTTGTTCAACATCGGAGGGGAATATCATATCTCAGGGGTGCTGCTTTGACCGCTGCTCGCGCAAACTAAGGGTATCAATAACCCGGTCATACACGGCTTCAAATTCCTTCGGGTGGTCCAAATAATACCGGTACGTTCTTTTTAGCACCTCCTCGGATACGTTCTTCTTTTTCAAGAGAGACTGCTCAAAGGGCAAGAAAAGTTTCATGGCAGAATCATGCGAGACGGGTATGGTACCCAGCCGCGCTTCGGCAAGGTAGAACTCTACCAGTAAGGTGGACAACTCCTCCTGGCTTAAGACCGGTTCCGGGCGTTTCTCTTTTTTGCAGCCGGCGACCGATAAAATTGAAACCAGCAAGAGCAGAATGGTCTTCCGGGCAGCACCTTTTATCAAAATTATCGTTGTTACCATTTTAAACGGCTCGAAATTAGTCATAATTACTTTATTTTTGACCCGCTAAAAAGGTGCCAGATTGAAGGAACTGATCAAAAAACTCCGCAAGTACGAAATCCAGATACGGAAGGCCATTAACAGCCAGATGCAGGGTGACTTTCACTCTATCTTCAAAGGCTCCGGACTGGAATTTGACGATGTGCGGCCGTATCAATACGGCGATGATATACGCACCATCGACTGGAACGTTACCGCAAAGGGGCATGGAACTTTTGTCAGGACTTACAAAGAGGAAAAGGAGCAGACTATTTTCTTTATTCTTGACGTTAGCGCCTCGCAGAACATAGGGAGTCCAGGTAGAACAAAAGTCGACATTGGCCGGGAAATCTGCGGCGTACTGGCATTGGCAGGCGCCAAAGAGTCAAGCCAGCTCGGACTTATTTGTTTTTCCGACGAGCGTGAAAAATTCATTAAGCCTGCCAAGGGCACTGCCCAGGCATACCAAATGATTTACACCCTGGCCAGGCTGGAGCCTAAGTCGCCGAAAACAAATCTCAACAAAGCCATTTCGTTTGCACTGAATTCGATACGGCGCCGCAGCGTTATTATCATGGTCTCCGATTTCATTGATGAGGGTTATGAACACGGGCTGAAATCGCTGGCCAGAAGGCACGACCTGGTCATGATCCGCATCAGCGATAAACGCGAAACGCAGTTGCCAAAGCTGGGAATCATACCGGTACAGGATACCGAAACCAAGAAGACATTATGGGTGAATACTTCCTTTGGAGATTTTCGCAACCGGATCCGGGACCATCATGGCAGCCGGCAGCAACAATTGGCCGACTTCAGCCGTAAGCACCAGATCAATTTTGTAACGATCGACACCGACGAAGATTATGTCCCCAAGCTTCTCAAGTTATTTAAGGTAAGAAATAAATCGTTGAAAAGTGCCTAGCCGGATTTCTATCTTATTACTTGTCTGGAATATGTTTTTTCTTCATGGGCACGCCCAGGAAATAGTGGTGCACGGACACTTTCAGGTCCATCGCACCAAAATCGGAGAGCAAATCCCTTACTCTCTATCGGTCCGGTATCCCTCCTCGCAATCGGTGGTCTTTCCTGATTCCACCTTTTCATTTTCTCCTTTTGAAATTCAAAGGAAAAGTTACTTCCCGACGCGTACCAGGAACAATATTAGCTATGACAGTGCAGTCTACTACCTCACCACCTTCGAAATCGACAGTGTCCAGTTGTTGAAAATGCCCGTCTTCGTCCTCCAACAGCGCGATTGTACGGCGGTCTATGCTCCACCCGATACGGTCTTCATTACCC
The DNA here is from genome assembly GCA_041484175.1 of Cyclobacteriaceae bacterium. Taxonomy (GTDB): domain Bacteria; phylum Bacteroidota; class Bacteroidia; order Cytophagales; family Cyclobacteriaceae; genus ELB16-189. Next base: position 5,579 of record JBGPGZ010000292.1, read on the forward strand.
AATTGGTCAAGTCAATTCCGGAATCCGTTGAAGCCAGGGACCTGCCGTTGAAAACCAATGCCGATTATCTCCGGGTAAAGTGGCTTTTAAATTATCCCCTTTTATTGGTGATCGCCGGCGTCCTGATCG
>JBGPGZ010000293.1:0-5696 GCA_041484175.1 Cyclobacteriaceae bacterium
CGATGTATCTGAATTTAGAAAAGAAGCAAGAGTTGTTTAGCAAGCATGGTTTTGCAAAGAAGAAAACCGACACTGGATCGCCTGAGTCACAAATTGCGTTGTTTACGCACAGGATCAATCACTTGACTCAGCATTTGAAGGGTCAGAAGAAAGACTATTCTACCCAGCAGGGCTTGTTGAAATTGGTAGGGCAGCGCAAAAAGCTGCTGAACTACCTCCAAAAGACCGATATCAAGCGCTACAGGTCTATTATCACCGAGTTAGAGCTCAGAAAATAACGACTACAACATAAGCAGACAGGGAACCGGAACATGGGTTCCCTTTTCGCTTTTTAATTAATCCGGAATGAGGGTTTCCCTCTTCCTCCAAAAACACACCTATGAATACCCCTCACGTCATTTCAAAATCCTGTAAGCTGCCTGATGGCCGCGAAATTACCATTGAATCAGGAAAATTGGCACGCCAGGCCGATGGCTCGGTCGTGTTAAAAATGGGCAAAACCATGCTCCTTGCAACCGTGGTTGCCACCATCGAACCGAAAGAAGGGGCCGACTTTCTTCCGCTATCGGTTGACTACCAGGAGAAATTTGGTTCCACGGGAAAAATTCCCGGTGGCTTCTTAAGACGCGAAGGAAGGCTTTCCGATTATGAAATCCTGATCAGTCGCCTTGTTGACCGCGCAATCCGACCTCTTTTCCCGGACGATTACCACGCCGAAGTTCAAGTCAATATTCAATTGCTTTCTGGCGACGAGAATGCGCTGCCAGATGCGCTGGCAGCATTTGCCGCCTCTTCCGCGCTCGCCGTCTCCGACATTCCGTTTCAAGGTCCCATTTCTGAAGTGAGGGTAGCGAGGGTTGATGGTCAATATATTATCAACCCCACACTGGAGCAAAAACTGAAAGCGGATCTCGATCTGATCGTAGCCGCATCCATTGACAATATATTGATGGTTGAAGGGGAATCTAAAGAAGTGAGTGAAGACGATATGCTAGTGGCCCTTAAATTGGCTCATGATGCGATTAAGGATCAATGCAGATTGCAACTTGAGCTTACACAAGCTGCAGGCAAGACCGAAAAAAGAACCTACGAGCACGAAGCGAAAGATGAAAATCTCAAGGCTGAACTTCATAAACTGTTTTATGACAAAGCCTATGCCGTAGCACGCCAGCAGATCGCCAATAAGAAGATCCGCTCGGAAAGTTTTAGCAAGATCGTAGATGATTATTTGGCGGGCCTTCCTGAAGACACGACGATTAACAAAGACCTTGTTAAGAAATACTATCATGATATTAGCAAGAAGGCATGCCGCGACCTGGTATTAAATGAATCAATTCGTTTGGACGGAAGAAAGACCCGGGAGATCAGGCCCATTTGGACCGAGGTAGATTATCTGCCGTCCGCCCATGGTTCTGCAGTTTTCACCCGCGGTGAGACGCAATCGCTGAGCACCGTTACGCTGGGAACGAAGCTCGACGAACAGATAATCGACGGGGCGATGTTCTCGGGGACCAGCAAATTCATGCTTCATTACAATTTCCCCGGCTTTTCAACCGGCGAAGTGAAACCTAACCGCGGACCGGGCAGAAGGGAAGTCGGCCATGGTAATTTGGCCTATCGCGCGCTTCGTTCTGTGTTACCGCAGGAGGAGAATAACCCTTACACTATCAGGATTGTATCCGATATTCTTGAATCCAACGGTTCATCATCGATGGCAACAGTTTGCGCTGGTTCCCTGGCGCTCATGGATGCGGGGATTCAGATCAAAGCTCCCGTATCCGGCATTGCGATGGGCATGATTTCCGACAGCGCCACCGGCAAATACGCCATCCTTTCTGATATCCTGGGTGATGAAGATCACCTCGGCGATATGGATTTTAAAGTGACAGGCACCGAAAAGGGAGTCACGGCCTGCCAGATGGATTTGAAAGTCGAAGGGTTGACTTATGAATTATTAAAAGAGGCCCTTGACCAGGCAAAGGAAGGGCGGTTGCACATCCTGAATGAGATGAAGAAATCGCTTGCTGCTCCGAAGCCGGATCTGAAGCCGCATACACCACGTGCATACACCATTTATATCGACAAAGACCAGATTGGTGCCGTTATCGGCCCGGGTGGCAAGGTGGTCCAGGAGATCCAAAAGACAACCGGGGCAACCATCGTCATTGAAGAAACCAATAATAAAGGTGTGGTTAATGTATTTGCTAGCAATCAAGCAGTTATGGACGCTGCTGTCAGGCGCGTAAAAAACATCGTCGCAGTTCCCGAAGTAGGTGAAGTTTATGACGGCGTTGTAAAATCCATTATGCCTTTTGGCGCCTTTGTGGAATTCATGCCCGGGAAAGACGGATTACTTCACATTTCCGAGATCAAATGGGAACGGCTTGAAAACATGGAAGGCGTATTGGAGGTAGGAGAACAAATAAAAGTGAAATTGGTAGAAGTGGATAAAAAAACGGGGAAATTCAGGCTTTCCCGCAAAGTGTTGATTCCACGGCCACCCAAAAAGGAGGAAACTGCCAATGCTTAGGCCATAGGTTTGCGAAAGCAGGATTTTGGAACTAAATTTTCGTTTTTACGTGTTTGACATTAAGCTAAACTGAAATACGCTCAATGAGACAGCTAAAAATCAGTAAACAGATCACCAACCGTGAAAGCCAGTCCCTCGATAAGTATTTGCAAGAGATAGGGAAAGTAGATCTGCTTACGCCCGATGAAGAAGTTGAACTCGCCAAACGCATTAAAGAAGGTGACCAGATCGCCCTGGAGAAACTGACAAAGGCGAATCTGCGCTTTGTTGTTTCCGTAGCAAAACAATACCAAAATCAGGGTCTTTCCCTGGGTGACCTGATCAATGAGGGAAACCTGGGTCTGATCAAGGCGGCACAGCGCTTTGATGAAACCCGCGGTTTTAAGTTTATCTCTTACGCAGTTTGGTGGATCCGTCAATCCATCCTGCAGGCATTGGCAGAACAATCGCGCATTGTTCGCTTGCCACTTAACCGCGTTGGATCACTGAACAAAATCTCAAAGACATTTTCGGAACTTGAACAAAAATATGAGCGTGAACCTTCCCCCGAGGAATTAGCAGAAGTGCTGGAAGTAACCACCGCGGAAGTAGTTGACACCATGAAAATCTCAGGTCGCCACGTATCGATGGACGCACCGTTTGTCCAGGGTGAGGAGAACAGTTTGCTGGATGTATTGGAAAACGACAGCGAAGAGACCCCCGACTCAGGCCTGATGACGGACTCCTTAAGAAGGGAAGTCCAGCGGGCACTTTCAACCCTCACGCAGAGAGAGTCGGATGTGATCACGCTCTATTTTGGTCTGAACGGCGAGCACGCAATGACCCTTGAAGAAATAGGCGAGAAATTTAACCTGACCCGGGAGCGGGTTCGGCAGATAAAGGAAAAGGCCATCAGAAGATTGAGACATACCTCCAGAAGCAAGGCTTTAAAACCTTACTTGGGTTAATAATCTTGTGTTTTGACGATTTCAGGGGTCTCAAGGCATTGAGACCTTTTTTGTGCCACCGTTGTTAGAAAGGTATGACAGCAAAAAAAGTTAAAGTTTTGATTATCGGTTCAGGGCCTGCGGGCTATACCGCAGCCATCTATGCAGCTCGTGCTGGCCTGAAGCCCATCCTCTTTACGGGGGGCCAGCCCGGGGGGCAATTAACCACCACCAACGATGTTGAAAACTTCCCTGGCTATGCGGACGGAATCAACGGTCCCCAGATGATGATTGACTTGCAAAAGCAAGCGGAACGGTTTGGGACCACGGTCAATTTTGGATTGGTGACCTCCGTTGATTTCTCTGTTTATCCACTCCTGGTTACCGTGGATGAGAAATCGGTCGTTGATGCGGAGTCGGTTATCATCGCAACGGGTGCGACGGCGAAATATTTGGGTATTCCCTCGGAAGAGAAATTTGCTAACCGCGGCGTTTCAGCCTGCGCGGTCTGCGATGGATATTTTTATCGCAGCAAGGAGGTTGCCGTTGTTGGCGCCGGCGATTCCGCCGCCGAAGAATCGACCTACCTTTCCAAACTTTGCTCAAGAGTTCATCTGATCGTAAGGCGCGAAGAAATGCGGGCCTCGAAAATCATGCAGCAACGTGTGATCAGTACGCCTAATATTGAAGTTCACTGGAATTCGGAAACCGACGAAGTGCTGGGAGATGAACAGGGCGTAACCGGTGTGCGGATCTTGGACACCAAAACGGGACAGAAAAAGGTATTGGCTGTGCAAGGGTTCTTTTTGGCGATAGGCCATAAACCCAATACAGACATATTCAAAGGCAAGATCGACATGGATGATGCCGGCTATATCCAGGTGGTTCCGGGCACGACCAAGACCAGTGTAGAAGGTGTTTTTGCAGTGGGCGATGTGGCGGACCGGGTATACAGACAGGCGGTTACGGCCGCGGGCACGGGGTGCATGGGGGCCCTGGATGCGGAGAAGTTCCTGGCTGCAAAAGAGGCAGAACTAGCCCACGTCTGATGATGAAGCTGGATATCCTCGTACTCGCTGCTCATCCCGATGACGCCGAATTAGGTTGTGGTGGAACCATTGCAAAACATGTGTCCCTGGGGCACAAGGTCGGGATTGTAGACTTTACCAGGGGTGAATTAGGCACCCGCGGCACCGTTCAAACACGTGAACAGGAAGCAGCGGCGTCTTCCGCCATCCTGGGCATTGCGGCGCGTGAAAATCTCCAGTTGGCCGATGGATTCTTTCAAAATGACCAATCGCCTCAACTCGCGGTAATCCGGGCAATCCGCAAATACCAGCCGGAAGTAGTTCTTGCCAATGCGATCTACGACCGGCATTCCGATCATGGAAGGGCTTCACAACTAGCCCATGACGCTTGCTTTTTGTCGGGATTGGTCAAAATAGAAACACTGAATAATGGAAAGCCGCAAGCTCCCTGGCGACCGAATGCGCTTTATCACTACATCCAGAGCCAGTTGATCCCCCCCGATTTCGTTGTTGATATTTCCGGTTTCTGGGAGAAAAAAATGGAGGCCGTACGCGCTTATAAAACACAGTTTTATGACCCCGGTAACAAGGAGCCGGAGACGTATGTGTCCAATCCGAATTTTTTATTGCTCCTCGAGGCCAGGGCCACCGAATTCGGGCATGCGATCGGGGTGAGGTATGGGGAAGGCTTTACGGTGAGAAGATTTATTGGGGTAAAGAGTCTTTTTGACATTATTTAGCAGCTTGCCGGTCTAAACAGTGACATTGGTTTGTGGATTCAGATAGTTCTGAATTGCGATTTATGATTTTCGAGTTGCGATTGGCGAATTGGTTTATTGGTGTGAAAGGATATCTTTTGAAGCCTCTTTGTGTCTCTGAGTCTTTGTGACTAAAAACAGTAGCTCCGTCTATTTCCTGCCAGGAAAATGATGAGTTATAAAACTCGCAATTCGCCGTTCGCAATTCACTAATTATTCACTAATCGCAAATCAGCACAATCTGTCTTGAGCAGCCCCAAACGTGGTGCCTTTATCACGCATTGCGAATGACAAGCCTCTCATGGCGCTAGCCTGTGCATTTTCCAGGTCTGATCAACTTTCGTATAAACAACCCGGTCATGCAGTCGGCTTGCTCGGCCCTGCCAGAACTCAATTTCAAAGGGTTCGACCGCAAAACCGCCCCATTGATTGGGCTTTGGCAACACCGGCTTGC
>JBGPGZ010000294.1:0-5692 GCA_041484175.1 Cyclobacteriaceae bacterium
CCCGGATGGAAACTTTGAAGTAGTTCTTAAACATGGCCTGCTGAGTTAGAAGTTGAATGACTTCCAGATTTTTCATTAAGACCGGTCTCAATAACTTGAGCATTTCCCAGGTATACATTCTCCTGGCACTGGTGAGCGATCGCTGCTCAACATTCTCCCGAAAAATTTCCTCCATATCGCCCTCGATCTCTTCCAGATATTCTTTCTTGACAAAGAATCGCAATACTTTCAAAGGCCATTGTGGAGGTTTCGTATAGTTGAATTGATTCATATTACCTGGTCTGTCATGCATTACACCCGTCAATACCCGTCCCCTCTCCTCCGGAGAGGGCTAGGGTGAGGCCATGGTAATGACCACATTCCCTATTTTTTGACCCGTTGCCACGTACTCAAATGCTTCTGCTATCTTCTCTAAGGGATATTTTCTATCAATCACCGGCGTGAAGTGCCCCTTTTCAACAAGGTCTTTGATAAAGCTTAAAGTTGCCCGGATGTTCTTAGGAGGGATGAACAGGACTTTTTTACCACCGAGCAGCGGAGTAATGAGTGCCCAAAACAAATTCTCAGCGCCGCCGGATGATGTGTAACTCCCATTCTCTTTTAAAAGGGGTTTGCATTTGACAAAAGTGCTCCTGCCTATCGCATCAAAAACAAAGTCATATCGCTCATTATCTTTTGTAAAATCCTCCCGTTTGTAATCAATTACCTTATCAGCGCCTAAGGATTTTATTAATTCCGTGTTTTCACCATTGCATACCGCCGTAATGTAAAGTCCATAGTATTTCAAAATTTGAACATAAGCAGAACCAATGGCACCCGTTGCCCCATACACCAATGCCTTTTGTCCTGCCTTTAGGTTCAACTGGTTAAGACCGCCGGCAGCATAAAATGTTCCTTCGAGACAAGCCGCCGCCTGGTCATAAGTCAGGTTGTCAGGCATTGTTATCATTGCTCTGATTGCTTTAGTTTCAGGCAACGCCAGATATTGCGCATGCGACCCAATCCCAAAACCACCGCCAAACCCCATCACTTTATCGCCAACTTTAAAAGATTTAACGCCCGAGCCCACCGCTTCCACTTGTCCGGTAAAGTCCGTTCCGATCACCGCTAACTTCGGTTTGAATAGCCCTGTAAAGAGCCTCATGACATAGGGCTTGCCCGTGAGTACGTGACAATCGCTTCTGTTTACCGTGGTCGCATGGATTCTTATCAACAGTTCATTGTCCTTGGGAGTCGGTATTTCAATCTCCTGGATACTTAACACCTCCCCTAAACCATATTTTGAACGAACGGCGGCTTTCATTTTATGCAGAATTTTTCTCGGGTAATTTTACGCCTTTTATTAACAGCCAGAATCCAAGCCCGACTTCATAAAAGAACATCGGCACCATGCCGTATGGATAGACCAACGTTCTGAGTTCGGGAAAAATAACTAAACCAGCAAGTCTGGCGGCTTTTGCTTGTGTCATTTCAAAACCCATTTCCATTTGTTTCATTTTTTTATTTTCTGAATGATATTGAGCCCCTTTACTTTGATGTTCTCTCCAGACCCTCTTTCGCTTCCTTTAAGCCGTCGTCAAGTTTCACTGCAATTTCGAAATATTTCTTTGCTTCGGCTTTGTTGCCTTTATTTTCTTTTATTTGAGCCAGGCGCATGTTTGCGCCGGCTATCGATGGTTCATTGTATAAAGGAATATGGTTTAAATATTTTTTAAGGCACTCTTCACCACGGTCTAACTTTAAACCGCTCATCGCTGCCGCTTTACCAAAACGGTAAATAGAAAGATAGTCATCCGGGTTTTTCTTCAGTGCTTCTTCAAACAATTCAAAAGCCTTGTCATATTGCTTTTGGTCAACATAGTATCCGGCTAGATTCCGAACGTAGTCCGGATTGGCCTTGAGCATTTTTGAAAATTCTTTTTCTGCTTCCGCCGTGTTTTTCTCCTTCGCCAGAATGCTACCCATTTGCCAATGGCCTTCAGCAGTATTCAATTTCATGACCTCCGTTGCCAAACCTTTGGCCTTATCCATACTTCCTCCCATGAAGGCAGGCGCTTGTGAGTAAAATCCAATTAATGAAGTGCGCGCATCCAGACTTTTGGGATCAAGTTCGACCACTTTCTCCCAGGCCTTTTTCATTTTTATCGCCATGGACGCTTGTGTCAACACATTACCGTTTTTCGCAATCGCTGCGTAGGTGTCCCCAAGCCAATTGAAATACTCAGGCTCTTTGGCATTGTTTTCTGTTGCCTCTTCAAAATAATCTGCCGCATCGTCATATTCTTTTTTATCAAAAGCAATACGCCCTAAATAATATTGAGCTGTAGCATATTCGCTGGATTTCTCTGGCACTGATTGAAATACTTTTTTGGCATCTTGGTATTTCCTGGATTCATAGAAGGCTTTGCCTTGATCAATAGATGATTGGGCAAACAAACAGAAGGAAGAAAGAAGCAGAAAAAACAATTGAACCATAGGCAAAGCAACTTTAGTTTGTGATCCCATAGTCTTTTGATTTTCCATTTTATTTGTTATCTGACAGGGTATTTGATCGTATTGTTATCAATAAGGACAACCTTCAGCCATAGACAAGTTTGGCCCTGATCCCGATAGCTATCGGGACTACCGGGATTGGGATGGATTCCCAAAGCCCGGCTCGTATTTCTTTCATCTCTGCAAGAATTCTTCGGGCAAAATTCGTGGTCGAATAGATCCGCTTGCGTTTGCCTCCTCTTTTCTGGGTAGCTTCTCCGAATGCAGAAGTCAGGAATCCCTTGTGTTCCATCCGCTTGAGTGCCGACTGGATCGATCCTACACTTAATCTTGTTTTCAATCGCTCTTCCAGCTCCCGCTTGATTTCAACGCCATAGGCTTCTTGTTGCAAGGCCGCCACCGCCAGCAATACCAACTCCTCAAACTCACCGAGTTTTGTCTTCTTCATAATCTATATTAGTCGTGATTGCAGTAAATATAACGGGCTTGCTCGCTCATGGTTGCGGTTTATACATTTATTTCATGGGAAACTTTCTACTGGAACATTGAGGTGGAAAGATCGGGGGGCAAAACTTTGAATTTGCGGAATCTGCTGAGATCTGAGGAAAACGCTTTGATTTTCGGTATTGTCTTCCGGCCCAGGGCAGGAGAGCATCGTCCGACGTAGCACGACTCTTCCGGGGCGCAGGTGGAAATTGGGATTATTTTTTTGTCAGCAGGGAGGCGACTCATAACAAACAGATCAGACCGGCAACGACCGTGCCCCCGATCGCAAGAAACGCAAATGAAGTGATGAAAAAAGCAAATACAGCGACCAGGTTCACCCATGTCAGCATTCTGATGGCTCTTTCATTTTCACGGATTTCAACGAGCATCATCCAGCTCAAACCTGGCAGCCTGATCAGGAAAATGGATACAATACTCTCCATTAGTTGGCTGGATGATTGGTTGATTTGTCGATTGAAAATGACCAAATCAATTTCTCATAAGTCTTGCCGTGCTGATCACATTGCCATTACGAAACAGCTTGCAGTGATACATTCCCGGTGCCAGTTGGTGCCCGTCGATCTCGATCTTATTGAGGCCCTGGACCTCCTGATATCCATCAGCCTGCCAAACAATCTTTCCTAAGATGTCAGTGACAAGGATCATGGCAAGTCCAGGACTTTCCACATGGTAACGAAGCGTAACATTGGTCCCGAAAGGATTGGGGCTTGCCAGTAAACCGGTTTCGGTCGCCACCTCTTCTAGGCCTGTCACCATTTGGTTCACAGTTGCATCAAAAGTCAATGTAGCAAATTGATTAAAAATGTCGGTGGCTTTTACCGTGATGACGGCAGCCCCGGAAGAGATGGGGTTAACAGTCAACGCGCTGCCCGACACATCCACTGAAGCAATTCCGGAGTTGCTCGAGGTTGCCGAAAAAACAAGCGGGTCATTGTCTGGATCGGCAAAATTGTTAGCTAATGAAAAGTGTGCGGCGCTGAACTTAAGAGATTGTGTTGGTATAACCGAGGTGACAACAGGTGAATGATTCATTACGATATCATAGTTCAGGATCGTCGAGACCTTTGGATTGACCAAATCATTTGAATTGATTTCCAGTACGTAATTAAAGACCCCAGGGGTGAATGTGCTGGCGTCGACCGTCACTAATATATTGTCGAAGCTTAAACCGGGAATAGTACCAGAGAGTTTGTCTACCGTCAACCAGGAAGGAAGGGCATCGTCAAAACTCCATTGCAGAGGACCAAGGCCCTTGTTTTCAATCTTCAATGGAGCTGCATAAGGCGTTGACCGGTCAACCGTCGCCGAGATTTGTGCCGGCACTTCGATTGAAGCGCCGGCATTCGCAACATTGAATGTGACGGGAATGTCCATCGTCGTGCGGTTCGGATCATTTGAAATCACCTGGACAGAGCCTTTGTACGTACCGGTTTGAAGGTTGTACGCGTTGTAGTTAATTCCAATGGTCTGATTTCCGGATGCGGGTATCTCGCCGGTTAAAGGTGAAATCCTGAGCCAGGTAAGTTCGGTTTTGGGTTCATAGCGGGCGAACCCTGTTCCCAGGGAACCTTGAATGAAATAAATCCCGTCGATCCCCGTATCCGGTATGTAAACCATTCCTCCGTCACTTACTTCAAACAGCGTAATTGTCAGAACATTCCATAAGTTCGCCGTGAGGTCGTATTCATAAAGATAACTGGCGCCATTTTTTCCGTAAGCGTAATATCTTTTTCTGACCGGGTCAATAGTACTTCCCAACACGGCCTTGTCCGGAAGAGGTACCAGGGTCTCCCAACTTCCTGTGGCGACCGTGTATTTCGCAAAACCATTTCCATTGCCTTCGTGAGCATAGATAACTCCATTGAAATAACTCAACCCACCCGCTCCGTCCAACGTGATCGTGGGAAGCGACAGATCGGTCCAGATTCCGGTTGCCGGATTAAGACTTTTAAAATTACCCCCTCCGGCAAGGTATAATAGTGTACCGTCCGTGGTGATGGTCCCAGTGCCCGCACCAAGCTTATTGGGTATCGTAGACCAATCTTTCAGAATAGCATCGTACACGCCGATTTTTAGTCTGTTCTCAGGATAAACGCAGTACATCTTCGAATTCAAAAAAATTGCGCCGCCACTTTTTAAATTACCCGCGAGATACGTGCCAGACTCAAATGACCATCCATGCGTGTAAGGATCGTACACATAGAGATATCCATTTTGTGGTCCCTGGGCGTAGATCATACCGGAAGTGGGATCAATGGCCGGTGAAATTAATTTTTCTGGTGTTGGACCATTCGATGTAAAATCCCCTGATGCCAGGGGTTGTACAGGTTCGTTCATTGACAATGGATGAGGATTGGATTCTCCCAAAATCCGCCATTTCAAGACACTTCCGCCCGAGTTGATTAGCGTAAGGTCTTGTGTTTGCGCTTCGTTGGGAGACCCCAATGCGGTTAAGACCGCGGGGTTCGAAGTTGCGACCGGTGGTCCAACGCCATTTCCGCTCAGGGGAATAATATAGGTTGCTTCATCGGGGTCATCACTGGTGATGGTTATGTGCCCGCTTTGAGCACTTATGGTAGACGGACTAAACCTAATTGTTGCAAAGATGCTTTGGTCCGGCGCGAGGGTCAATGGTGCCTGCTCTGAGATGCTAAAGACAGGGTTATCGGAATCGATCGCGGTGATCGAGAGC
>JBGPGZ010000295.1:0-5676 GCA_041484175.1 Cyclobacteriaceae bacterium
AAATGAGGGTTGACCTGGTTCTTGAGGCTTTCATACCGGGCAGCCATTCCCTCCCTTTTCAGTCGCTCACTCTGGATGGTCGCTTCTTTCCAGTTTGCCAGGAATGACTTTCCCGTAAAAAAAGAAGTGATGACAATGGTGATCGCCAGGGAACTTATCAGTGTGAGGGTTAAGCTGTCTCCCAGGGAAAGGCCGAACGCCTTTTCAAAAATGAGGACGATCAGATAAATAGCGCCAAGGGTGTAGACAAGCATGGACAAAATCCCCAGGAAGAATCTTTTGACTGGAAAATCAATCCATGAAATCCGGTTGCTGAGCCAGCAACTAACACGGTCATTTCCCAACCACAGGGCAAGCCACATGCTTGAAGTGAAGGCAGCAACCTCGAAATAATTGGCCGCAGAATTCACGCAACCCGGGCACATCAGGAAAGTCATAAGGCATCCGGCAATAATCAACGCGCCTGATAACTTCAGATTCGCTTTGAATACTGCCGGACTCCAGTTAAAAATCATGTGTTGAAAGATAGTAAGGTTTAGCCTATTTGCATTGACTGAGCAGGCCCTGAGTCATTTCCTTTCCCCACTGAGGAGCAAGTGCATTTTCGGGCTTGAATGTTTCAAATTTCTCCAACGCCTTTTGGGCTGTAGCGCAAGCCTCGACTGTGGATGACCCGAAAAAATGGGCCGTACCATATTGCATTTGAGCCAACAGACCCAGTGCGCGCGGGTTTTCCGGATTTATTTCCAACGCCTTTTGATATGCCTGGAATGCGATACCCGAGTACTGTTGACCCCGGGTGGCCGGATCGACCGTAACACGGATCATATTTGCAAATCCCTGCAGGGCCAGGATCTCGGATTCATTTTCTTTTATTTTTTTGGCTTTTTCCAAGGCGGCCATAGCCTGATCCAGGTGTGCATCTTTCCTGGTCGCATCTTGTTCGCGGTTGGCCATCAGCACATAACCAAAAGCTGCATAGTAGTATGGTTCCCATTTGGTCTTTTCCGCGTTGGCAATGCGTTCAAGCGCGTTGATGCCCTGCTGAAGTTCGTCATTGGTCTTGGCCTTGTACACGGTTTCAATATTCTTTGCCATTTGCTGAGTGTATTTATCATCATTGGCAATCGCGGCGCCCATGGAAAGGGCGAAGACAAGAAAGTAAGCTGTTGTTTTCATGATATTAGTTTGTTTAAATTTTTGTTTTTCACATTTTGATTCTTCTGGACTGACTGAAAGGTTTTTCAATTTTTTCATAAGCAAAATATAGTTCTGTTATAGCTCGGTGAAATCTGTGTAATTTCTCCTGGCCTCCTCAACACCTTTACCACACCCATGTGCCGAAGCACTTCGGTGCGCAGCCACAGAAGGCCACGGAGTCAATACAGCACGGAGGGCACAGAGAAATACCTTTGTATAATTGAAGACGCCAATTCTCTGTGTCCTTTGTGTGCATTCCTCGGTGACCTCTGTGTTAAAAGAAAACCACCTCGGAACCGAAAAAGATTCGATTGCAACCATTGAATTTTCAGCACTCATAGGTTTGGCAATTGATTCATCGATTTGTTTTTCGAAATAGTGATGAATACACCAATGAATAAGAATCGTTTTGCCGCCTGGCGGATGGCCCGGCTTGCATAAACACCCTCCGCATCCGGTGTGGGGCTGTATTGGTATCCGAAAATATTATCGCGACCCAGCAGGTTGGTGAATGATAAATAAACGATGAGCGATGGCTTTGGCAGGTAAGCGATGTTGGCGCTCAAGTCCTGATAAAAGGGAGTTTTGCTTCCGTTGAATGATTCCGTATTCGGATTGTTGTAGGGTCTTCCGCTGCTGTACGAATAGGTCAGACCCAATTGTGCTTTGAGCTGGGTAATGAAATGTTTGTACACAGCCGAAAAGTTGTGCTTCGATGCAAAGGACGGTATTGCCGAAACAGGGAAGTTCAGATAATTGCGTTTCGTGTCCAGAAAGGAATACGAAATCCAATAGTCCGAATTCCTAACGGTCTTGTTGTCCCGCCAAAACAATTCTAACCCTTTTGCATATCCACTACCGGCATTGTTGAACAGGGTTCCATCCGCATCGAGATAAGTAACAAGGCGATCGTACTTCTTGTAGTATGTTTCTATCCGGAATGTCATGCTGTTCTTAATGATTTGGTAATTGAGAATGAAATGTTCCGCTTGTTCAGGATTGAGAAGATGATCCACACGCAGGAATTGATTTTTTGCCGATTGGCGGAACCGTCCATAAGCAAAAGCAAACTGACCTTTGTTGCCGGGTTTGTATGCCAGGGATAATCGCGGATCAATGCTTGCTTTATTAATCAATCCGTCGTATTCCATTCGCGCACCAGCTTTCGAAACAAAATGGTTGCTGGCATATACTTCCGCTTCAGCAAAAGTTGCTACCAGCTTTTCCTGAAACGACTGGGTAAGGGTCTGGATGGAAACAGTGTCCTGTTTAGACGCCGCGTAATCCCGCGCGATGATCTCACTGCCAACGCGAAGTTCTACATTGTCCGAAATATTGTGCTCCGCCACAAGTTTTGCGTGAACGCCCCTTTCAGTCTCCGATAAAGGGCTTCCGTCAATCTTCATTTTATTCCCACTCATGGTATAAGAAAGACCTCCCTTTAAGGTCCAGGAATCATTAAGTGATTGCAGGTAAGTTGCATTGCCATAGCGGTAGTTATTGTTGAGCTCATAAAACTGTTTTTGGTCGGGATGCTGAATGTCGTGGTTGTAAAGTGAAAAACGGGAATTGTTGAAATTGCCGTAGACTTTGAGCATCCCATCTTTACCGATCTGCCGGCGATATGCCGCGTGAGCTTCAGCTGAAACCGGGGGAGTATTCCAATCCACGCGCTGATTGACCAACCCAAAGTAAGGGCGAATATCCGTGTACTGAATTTTGGCGGACAACGAGGAACGGTCCCACACCTGCGTATGAGCGACATCGGCGCCTACCGACAAGAGGCCAATATCGGTCTGGGTTATCCCGGCCTTGTCTTTTGAGTTGAGGACAAGGGCCGAGGAAAGTGCTTGGCCATACTCGGCCGAATATCCACCGGTGCTAAAGCTCGTACCCTTGAACATGAAAGGAAGAAATCTTCCGCGAGAAGGAGTATTGGGTGCTGCCTGGCCGTATGCATCCAGCACAATCATGCCATCGATAAACGTGCGCGTTTCGTTGCTGTCACCGCCGCGAACAAAGAGTCTGCCGCTTTCTCCTACTTTTTGGGTGCCAGGCAGTGTATTAAGCGCTCCGGCAATATCGGCTGTGGCACCCGCCGTTGTTGCAATGTCTACCGCTTTCAAAATGGTTCTGCGCTTTTCTTCACCGGCTGTGAACGATCCTGCCGATATGGTCACAGCCTCGAGTTCGTTGATCTCTTCCCAGAGGATCACCTGAATCGCCAGGGATTTCCCTGACAATTCAATTTGCAACGAAAAAGGTTTGTAGCCGGTAAATGTGATGAGGAGGGTTTTGGCGCCTTTTTCGCCGGTATTAAACGTGAAAGTGCCATCATGGGCCGTGCTGGTTCCGTCATAGGTATTCTGAAGAAGGACATTGGCTCCCGGAATGGGGCTCTCTTTTTCATCTTTCACCGAGCCCGAGATTTGCGTCTGAGCAAAGCAGGCCATGGATGCCGAAATAAGTAAAACAGTGATAAGTGCTTTCATCGTTACCGGGTTTTTGACCGATTACACGACAAAGGTTTGCCCTCCGGGTCGTTTATAATAAAGTGTTATGCTGAGTTGTCGACTGGCATGGATGAGTTGTTTGAGAGAAAGGATGGGCTTTTTAGAGAGATTGGTTTATTTTGCGGTTCTATATAAGGAGGATTCACCATAATGGCCGCATACAGTAAGGAAGAGATCAAGAATATCGAAGACAAGTGGAGAGGTAAGTGGGAAAAGGATCAAGTCTACAAGACTGAGGAAGACCCATCCAAGCCAAAATATTATGTTTTGGATATGTTCCCCTACCCGTCCGGCGCGGGGCTTCATGTAGGCCATCCTTTGGGATACATCGCCTCCGATATTGTCGCCCGGTATAAGCGAATCAAGGGGTTTAGCGTGCTGCACCCGATGGGTTTTGATGCCTTTGGTTTGCCGGCGGAGCAATATGCTATTCAAACCGGTCAGCATCCTGCCATCACGACTACCCGGAACATCGAGACGTTCAAGAAGCAGCTTGGTCAAATCGGATTGTCCTTCGATTGGGACAGGGAAGTACAAACCAGCGACCCGGACTATTATAAATGGACGCAATGGATTTTCATGAAGCTGTTTGATGCTTGGTATAATAAGAAGTCTGCTGTCGAAGGAAAGACTGAACCCATTGCCACGCTGATTGCCGCGTTTGAAAGAAATGGGAATAAGGACATTGAAGCCGCATGCGATGAAGAAACGCCGGAATTTACTGCGGAGGAATGGAAATCATTTGATGAGAAGCAGAGGGAAAATGTTCTCCAGAAATACCGGATCGCCTATCAGTCCGAAACCATGGTGAACTGGTGCGCCGCCTTGGGCACGGTTCTTTCAAACGACGAAGTTAAAGACGGGTTTTCAGAAAGGGGCGGCTATCCGGTTGAGCGAATAAAAATGTTGCAATGGAGCATGCGTATTTCAGCTTACGCCGAACGGTTGTTGATAGGGCTTGATACAATCGATTGGCCGGAGCCTTTAAAGGAGATGCAACGGAATTGGATCGGAAAAAGTGAGGGTGCTAAAATCATTTTTCCTGTTAGGAGCGAGAAACCAGAATCAACCCAACTTATTGTATTTACCACGCGACCTGATACCATCTTTGGTGTGGATTTCATGGTTGTTGCCCCCGAGCATGAAATCGTAAAGGAAATTACCAGCCTGGCTCACCGTCAAGAAGTTGAAAAGTACTTGAAATATGTTGAAAGTCGATCGGAAGTAGATCGCATGTCCGAAGTGAAGAGAATCACCGGTTGCTTTACAGGGGCTTACGCGATCAATCCATTTAATCAAAGAGAGATACCGATCTGGATAAGTGAATACGTCTTGGCCGGCTACGGAACTGGCGCTATCATGGCCGTGCCCTGCGGAGATGAAAGAGATCATAAGTTTGCCAAACACTTTAATTTACCGATTACGAATATTATTGGGCATCACTACAATGGCAAAGATCCTAACCCAACCTATGATGCGATTCTGGAAAATTCAGATTTCCTGAATGGCATGATGATGCGGGATGCCATTCCAGTTGTTGTCAATAAGCTTGAAGAACTTGGGATCGGTATTCGCAAAGTAAACTACCGCATGCGCGATGCCATCTTCGGCAGGCAGCGCTATTGGGGCGAGCCTTTTCCGGTGTATTTCAAAGACGGTCTTCCCAAACTGGTGGATGTGCAAGATTTGCCGATTACGCTGCCGGAGATTGATGAGTATAAGCCCACTGAAAATGGCGAGCCGCCTTTGGCGAGGGCGGCAAATTGGAGGTATCACCTCACCCCAGCCCTCTCCAAAGGAGAGGGGGAGGCTCCATATTTTATACCGGATAATTTCTCAATAGCTTGAATAATCGGCTGAAAAACATCGGTATCATAGTTCGATTTTTTGCCTTGGAGCACCACACAAAGCCTTTCAAAACCCATGCCTGTATCCACATGCTGTGCGGGGAGTTTTTGCAAAG